>DASYNR010000378.1:0-11740 GCA_036008485.1 Candidatus Acidiferrales bacterium
CATGATCGTCAATCCGCGATTTTACGAGCCGATTAACGTTGACCGCGCGGCCGAGCGCCTTGCTCTCGGACTGAAATCGGATCTCCCGACGGGCCTGGTAATGTTCGGCGGCCAAGGCTCCAAAGTAATGACGCAAATTGTCGAGCGCCTCAACAAATCCGATCTGAACATGCAGCTCATTTTAATTTGTGGCAAAAATGAAAAGTTGGCCGCAAGTTTGCGCGCGTTGAAAACACGATTTCCAATTTTCGTGGAGAGTTTTACAAAGCGCATTCCCTACCACATGTATCTTTCCGATTTTTTTATCGGCAAGCCCGGCCCCGGAAGTTTAAGCGAAGCAATTCTGATGAAGCTGCCGGTGATCGTCGAATGCAATGCGTGGACGCTTCCGCAGGAACGCTACAATGCGCAGTGGATTCGCGAAAACGAAGTTGGAATTGTCGTGGATAATCTCCGGCAGATTGTTCCCGCCATGCGCGAACTACTTCAACCGGGCCAGCTAGCCACACTCAGCAAAAATACTGAAAAAATGCCCAATCGCGCGGTATTTGAAATTCCAGGTATCTTGCAAACTATTCTGAATCGCAAATGATCAAAAACCTTGGTGCCAATTCGAAATGGCACCCGCCAACCTTATCGCAACACTCAACTTGCAGGGGTGCTTAACAATAATATGCTGCAACGTGCAGCAATTGTTCCACGTGGAACAATTTGATCGGCGGGAAACAATCACGCGCTTTAGCGATCCGGACTCGCACTTTTCTCCGGTTCAGTCCCATTTGGCAGTATCGGCCGCGCTCGTTCAACTCTCCACTGCACTCCGCCGGGAACTTCGCGCTCAGTTCTGGTAATCCGCAATTTCCCTTGCGCCAAATATTTCAAGTGGACGTAATCAAATGCCAGTCCAGCCGACGCCAATAATTTCATGTAATCGCCGTGAGCAGTCTCATCCGGCGCTTCCGTGTAACCCGCGTCCCACGTGATATCCGGAGAAAGTCCGCCGACTCCGCCACTTCCAGGAGCAGCCGCGCCGCCCGGCGCACCACCCGCTGCTGCAGCGCCTCCGCGTCCGGCCGTTCCTTTCAGCGACATATAAATGCGAATTCCATTTACGATCGGCTGGAACATATCGCGCGGTTGCCATCGCTGGCCAAATCTTTCGTAGCGATCATTCATCCGCGTCTCAAGCGGCAACAATCCCGGCACATTTCTTTCTGCTTCCACAATTTGATCTCGTAGCGCGTAAGAAATTTTCATGCTGTAAGGATGTTCCGAATCGCGCAAGTATCCGAGACTCGTAAACCAGCCGCGCGGAATCCACCACGCGCGTCCCGAATTTGCGCTCTCCCGGTTTTGCACCCAGCCCGAATATTCCGAAAAGGGCTGTATCCATTCGTGCGAAGGATATCCATGCGGATTCAGAAATGCGTCCGGCAGCCAGGCGTCAATAAGTCTTTTACGAGTGCGCGATTCCGGATACACAGGATCCGTTTCCGTCTGTCCGGCGGAAACATCGGCGCTCAGCGAACCGTGATAACCGGGATGCAAAAGATTGTCGGGCGTAATTTTTGCAAGGTCCACAGAAAGTTGTGCGCCATCCGTGTTATCAATCGGATGCAAAATAACATTGACCTGCTTCAGCAATTCCCTAGCCGTCGAATCCGTAACCAGATCCTCGCCGAGCTTATCGATGTGGCTGGTGCTGGACACTTCGTTGGCGTGCTGCCGCCCGGAATAAATGATCGACGCTTTCAGCGTGGACTCCTTCGCCCACGACCTCAGCGCGGAAGGCGAGGGCAGCATCACATCAGCCGCCCACAAATTTTGTCCAAGATAACTTCGGCCCATCCAATAAACGCTCACGCCGGGAAAAGTCGAAAGCCGCGCCAGAATTTCCGCATTCTCCTGCGGACTAATCGGCTCATCCCATTGCACAATCGGCGTTCCTTTATTTTTTCCGGCGTAGTCCGTAATCATCGGCCGCGGCGTTTTTGGTGAGGGTACAGTCCAGCTTGCATACGCGCGCTCCGCCGGCGCATTTTCTTTCGCGGTCAGCGCCGGAGGCAGTTCAAATTCCATTGCCATCTGTTTCAAGTGCGGATACGCAAGCTCGTCAGCATACAAACCTGCCGCGTGCATTTGCGAAAGCCAATGTATTTCGCTCTCCGCTTGCTCGACGGAAAAAATCGACCGGTCAACTTGATCCTGCCCATCCACTTTCAACCACTCATCATATTTGTCCTGCATAAAGTCCGCAGGCAGCGTCCACGTCAAACTTTCAATGGAATTTTCTCCGTGTCTCACGCGTGCCTGAATCAAGCGCGGCATCATGTCGCCGCCCAGGACCGGAATATTCCGTTCCCGTTCCTGATGTTTGCCGTGCGCATCCGTCCAACTCAACCTCACAACTGGATTCGCAGCGGCCTTTCCATAAAATTCGACGTGAACGCGCCCATCTTTTCCATCTTCAGACGCGTGCACGATCGGAATCACGCGGCCGATGTAGTTAATCGGCCTTCCCGTTTCCAAATCGCCCATCATGTTCACGAAAGTGTCCGTGGAATAAAACGTGTCTTCCTGAATTGCTTCCAGCGTCGAAATGCGTTCCTTATCCAGCCCCAGCGAATAATCCGGCTCGCTCAAATGAATATCCAATTTCAGCGTGTCGAATGGCGGCGCAAATTCCTGGCGCAAATCTCCGTGCGCCTGCGCCATCACAAAGTGATATACCTTCGGCAGTACCACATTTTGATATTTGTCCCAGTATTCTTCGATGTCCGTTTTAATTCGCTGATTCAAAATCGTGCGCGTTCCCGCCTCCAGCTTTACCCAACCCGTTTCCACTTCCACTTGCTCGTAAGTTTTCATCACGCCGTTGTAAGGCTGCATATCCGTCGTCACTTTAAATTCGCGCCGGAGAATTTCTTTCCCGTCCCCTCCAATTGCGCGTACTCGATACGTTGGTCCTCCTACAGGCGCGTCAAATTCATTCAACGTGATTTTTTCCAGCGGCACGTTCAGAACTTTCGCAAGCATTTCGTCCACCGGATAGAGTTCCTGCACCCATCGCGCCGGAGAAAACATCGCGCGCTCGCCGGTTGGATCCACATCCTTCGCGAAATCAATTTCGACGCTGCCGACGCTTTTTCCTTTTAGCGCCGGAGCAATCTCGTCCATCAACCAGCTATAGCCTTGCTTGAACGCGCACAGAATTTCTACGTGCGTTTGCGCGCGATCGGCGCCCGATTTAACGAAAATATCTTCGATTTGCGTTTGCAATGAGCGCCGCTCCTCCGGCCCCTCACTCACACGCGCAACCACTCGCACGCTCTGATTCGGCTTCACCTGCGACGCAACTTTCTTCACCGCATCCAGCAAGCGATTCCCTTCCCACGGAATCACAAAATCCTCCGAAAATGTTGGCGTCCCCTGATGAAACGGAAACCCCGCCTGCTCGAAATGTAAATTCGGATCCTTATCGCAGCATTTCGTTCCAGCGTGAAGACTGTCCGTTTTCACTTCCACGCTCGGAACATTTAATCCGTGCTGAATGTGCTCGCGAAGAAATGCAGCCAGCCGTGGATCGGCTAATTCCACAAACACTTCCGCTTTCACATCGCTGATTTTGGACGCAGTTGCGCTATTTCCAGAATTGATCTCTTTCATCCACTGATCTAAATGATAGAGCGCAGCCGCCGCCTGTCCCGCTCCGGACCTCAGCGAAAAGAACCGGTGGAGGTCGTAGCGAATTTCTTCCAGCGATGCATGTTGCTTCCCAGTTTCCCAAATATTCGGAAAATGTCCCGCAAGAAGTTGCAAAGCGGCCGCGGCACCGCCGTCATCGCCGCGAACAAGTATCGCGCCACGTCGTCCAAACGCCTCGTCCACCGCGCGAATCTCGCCGACTCCCGCCTCCAGCGTCGTTTCCGATTGCGCCGCTACCGTATCCCCAGCGCGCAACTTGCGTTCCGCTTCCTGAGCAATCGCGGAATCGCCAGCAACCACGGCCTGCGCACGCACCTGCCGCGCATTCGCTTCCGCCGCGGGCGACGCAATTGGCAAAGTAATTCCCGTCGCTTCCAATCCCATGCGCGCCGCGAAATTCGCCATCGCGATTCCGGATTCGCCCGCGGAGATATAAAGATGTGCGTCCGATGCGGACGGCACCGGCATTCGCGCGCTGCCCGTAAATAATCCGCGGCTTGTGTAAAGGGTTGCCAGATCTAATTTCGTTGCAGGCATCGCAGCAGCCGCACCACCCGCTGCGCCCGCTTCTCCCGCAGCCGAACCCGGCGCGCCAGAATCTGCCGTGGCACCCACAACGGAAATATCCGCGGCGGAAACAGTTGCCGCATTCGCAGCCGGTGGCGCTGCCGGCAACGGTTTCGGATTCGTAGCCGTCACCGACGCGCCGCCACGCATCACCACAATTTCACGCACCGCAGCCAGATGACCGCCGTCAAACACTTTCGCCAGATCAGTCGCAGTCACAGGAAATTCCGCCCGTACGATCGCCCTCAAAATTCCCTGCTCTCCATGCGCGTAAATTAATCCCTGCAATAAACTTCCGCTGCCATGCCCTACCGTATTCACTGCGTCCGGAATCCCGGAAAATTTATCTCCAGGAATTTTCCATTGATAAGGCGCGCGCGCGGAATATGCATCGGCCGCCGCTTCCAGTCCCGAGTCATCAGCTCCTACCACCGCGAGGTTTCCGCCGGAAACAAAAATTCCGCCCTGTCCTTTTTGAAGAGAAGTGGCCAGCGAATAAATTTGCGCGCCCATCGCATTCGCATCTGCTTTACCAATCCATATTCGCGGCACCTCAGTTCCGCGATCCTCCGACGCCGTAATCACGATCGGCAACGTCAGTCCCGTCGATCCATATCCCACTCGCGCAGCAAAATTCGCCGCCGCCGAATTCTCAGCAGCCGACGAATGATCCGGCACAATAATTTTCCCAACAACGGCGTCAGCAATTCCGTCGTCATTCGTATCCACCAGCATCCATCCATTCGCAAATGGATCGCTGATACTTTCCGCGTGGACGGGGCCAATATCTCGCGGCGAAGGCCGTTTCCCTCCGCCGAAACAAATCACCGCCGGCAGAATCAAAGCCAGTATCACCAAAACTCTTTTCATTTTTTCCTCACAGACAAATCAACTCGCAAATCGCCCTACGGCACCGCCGCCGAAGGATTTTCCGGATTCACTTTTGGAAAATATTTCTCGTACCACGCAATACATCGTTGAATACTATCCACCGTGTGCGCCGACTCACGTATCCCATGTCCCTCGCGCGGATACCGCACAAAAATCGTGTCCACGCCAACATCTTTCAGCGCCACATAATATTGTTCAGCTTCGGCGATGGGAACATCCGCATCATTCTCGCCATGCATCAACATGACGGGAGTCGCCACCGCCGCCACATGTTTCAGCGCCGATCGTTCCCACATCAGATTCATAAAATCGCCCTGATGCGGCAACTGACCGAATTCCATTTGCTCGTACTGGTTGTAATACGTCATGTAGTTGTAACTGATCAGATTCGAAATTCCGGCAATCGGAATCGCCGCGCGAAACATTCGCGTCTGCGTAATCAGCCAGTCCGTCAACTGGCCGCCGTAGCTGACGCCTTCAATTCCCATTCGCTCGCGGTCCAACCACAAATATCTTCGCAGCGCCGCCGAAACTCCGTACAAAACATCCTGCCCCTCGTTGCCGTCCTGATCGCCGAACACCGCATCCGCAAACGCCTGTCCATATCCCGTCGAGCCGCGATAATTCACATGCAGCACCGCCCAACCATGCGCCGCATAAACTTGATCCTTAAAATTAAATGCCGGCCCGTTTTGTCCGTGCGGCCCGCCGTGAATGTTCACAATCAGCGGATGCTTCGACGTCGCAGTCATCCCCAGCGGTTTCACCAGGAACGCTTCCACTTGGAATTTGTTGTCGTTGCTTGTAAATGTGAAAGATTCCACGTCGGCGATTGGCTTACCTCCGAGAACATTGGAATTCAGGTCCGTTTGTCGGCCCGCCGTTCGGTCTTGAGGCAAGTAAAGCAGCGGATCCGCGTACGAATGAACCAAACAGAGTTCCGCCAAATCGCGAGGACTCGCGAAAGTGTAGGCGACCGTATCTGAGACTTCCCCCGGTTCGGTTTTCGATATCGAAAATCCCCCGACCGAACCGCGATCCATCACCACAACTTGTGGTTTCGCGCCAACGATCGGCTGCCTATACAGCTCTACATTCCCCTGCTCCTGCACAGTAAAGTAAATCGATTTCCCGTCCGGACTCCACTGCGGCGTTCCCTGCCGATTATCAATCGTCCCTACTTCATGCCGATTCGTCCCGTCCGCATTCACCACCCAAACGTGCGTATCCTCCATCGTGGTTTCGCGATCCGTCAGACCGCGCTTCGTCGCCGAATACGCAATCATTTTCCCGTCGGGCGACCACTTCGGCGAGTACTCTGCATTTTCGGTCGCCGTAATTCTGCGAATCGTGCCATCGCTCACCTTGATCGCGAAAAGATCGTAATTAAAAAACTGATCCGCGTTCGGCGAAGGATCGGAAACATAAACTATTTCGTCGCCGTTCGGTGACCAATCAATGGAATGCTCATAAGCAGTCCCATCCGTCAGTTGACGCACGCGCTTCGTCGCCACATCCACGACAAAAATGTGCAGCCGGCGATTGTCATTGAAATGGGAATTTCCTTCACCCGCGTCGGGTTTGTACATATAGCGCGTAATCACAATCGGATCGCCGCTCGCGTCTTTCGTTTCCGGCCCTGGCGTCGCTGAAATAAAAGCAATCTGTTTCGCGTCCGGTGACCACGTCACGCTCGCGCCCATCGAAGGCAGCGGCGCATTCGTGTCCATCACCGGCGCCATAAATGTCGCGCCCGTTCCGTCCGGACGCACAATCGCCAATCCCTGCTTCCCTTCCGCCGCGCCCATGTATGCGATCCACTTCCCATCCGGTGACCAAACAGCCCCGCCCGATCCTTCATTCTCTGCGCCGATCCGAATCGATTTTTTCGACACAACATCCATCACCCACAATTGTCCCCACGGACGCCCCGGCCGGTCGTATCGCACAATCGTGTACGCAATTAATTTTCCATCCGGTGAAATTTCCGCCTGCCCCACCGATCGCAATTTCTGGTAATCGCTCGCCACCAATCCATTTCCCTGAGCGCTCACCGCTCCAGAAATAAAAATAAATATCGCCGCCATCAGCATTGATACGCAAATTCGTGCGCGCATAAACATTCACCTCGCTCAGATTCCGTCCGATGCTCGGCATTCTATCCAATTCGTCCCGCGAATAAATACTCGATTTTCCATTTCAATTGCTACACTCTCTGCATACCGATATGTCGCAGAATTGGAGAACTCATTTCACACGCCGCGAATGGCTTTCCGCGTCCATGCTGGCAAGTGGATCGTGGATTGCCGGAGCCGAATTATTTTCTTCCACGCGATTCCTTCAGGCCGCAAAAAAAATCCTCGCGCCGCGTCCTGAACAAGATCCCTTCGCCGGCGGCACACACGTTGGCGATATAAATTTCGTCGGCGAATCTCGTATTCCGTTGGATACGCCCTACTACGCCGAACTCGACGGCCGCCTCAACACCAATCTCTCTTCGCTCGGACTAACCGATTTCACCGTTCCAATCGAACATTTTTATATTCGTACGCGCGCCTCGCAATTGCTCGACGTGACCAAACCCTGGTCAATTCGCGTCGGCTCGGGCGAGCATCAATCTGTTCTCGGCATGCCGGAAATTATCCACGACTCGAAGCCGCAAGGCATCCATTTGATGGAGTGCTCCGGAAATTCGCGCATGGGCCACTTCGGCCTGCTCAGCGCCGCTGAATGGACGGGCATGCCCATCTCTAAGATTTCCGATCGCCTGCAACTCAACAACCGAAAAAATTTCGTGCTCGTTTCTGGTTTTGACACTTACGCCACGCACTCCGAAAATTCCATCGCCGGGGCAAGTTGGATTTTTCCGTGGGACGCACTCGTAGCAACCGGCGCATTTCTCGCCACAAAAATGGCAGGCGAACCACTAACGCGCGATCACGGCGCGCCCGTCCGCCTGATGGTTCCCGGCTGGTACGGATGCGTCTCCATCAAATGGGTTGACGAAATAAAAGTGGTGGACGATTCAACAGAAGCAACTTCGCAAATGCAGGAATATGCGTCGCGAACTCATCAGCAGGGCGTGCCCAAACTCGCGCGCGATTTCGCGCTGGCCACAGTCGATCCCGCCGCCGTCCCGATTCGCGTTGAAAAATGGCTCGTAAACAATCAAATTAAATATCGCGTCGTAGGAATTCTCTGGGGCGGCTCGCAACCCGTCCGCAATCTAGAAATAAAATTTAATCCCGAAGAACCTTGGACTCCCGTCCAAGCAATTCATCGCGCCACAGTAGATTCCTGGTCCTTCTGGACGCAAACTTGGACGCCGCGCAAACCCGGCACATACGCAATCCAATTGCGCGTCCCCGATCCCTCCGTCCGCACCGTCCGCCTGGACATGAACTATTATGCCCGCTCTGTAGAAATTTCAGATATCTAAACTCGGTATCCGCCGCATCCAACAATCAGTAAGCGGAGCCGGCCCATGAATTCTCGCGCTCGCCTCACTAACATTGTATGGACTGCGTTTCTGCCCTGCCTCGCTTTATCATTAATATTGTCAGCGCACATGCCAGCCGTGGGCGCGCAAACTGAGCCAATCAAATCCGGTGCAAATACTTTCATCATCGCTGCTGGCCGCTCCGGCGACGTCGAATTCGTCGACCCTGCCACGCTCAAAACCGTCAGCCGCATCCACATCGACGTCAATCCCCACGGCGTCGGCCTCAACGGAGTTTTCGTAAACGAAAATGGCTCGACGATCTACGTCGAAGGTCCTACATCGCAGGAGGGGCACGCATGTTGTTCCCTATACTCAATAGATCTAGCGACGTTGGAATCCAGAAAAGAAGCCGGTATATGGGGAAGCAGTTCCCGTGAGCCGATCGTCATTGCGGACGGCGTGGTCTACCAAGCGGCGAAACTGGCAAGTAGTGGAGTTATCAAAAACGAAATCGGTTTCGGATTTCATCTCTCGTCAAATCGTTCGTCACTGATGGGAATGACAAGCTCGCTCGGGCCCGAAATTGATTTGTACAATCTAAACGCCGGAGCCACCATCCGCAAACTGAAGCAACCGGATTTGGGAGAAGGTTGGTGGGCAAGTGGAACATGGTCGGGTGATAATTTCTATCTCTACGCCAACAAACCCAGCCAGCCCGACGCCCGCGTTTGGACCTTATCGAGCAACACAACTCAACTTGGCGACGGAATCATCGTTGATCCACACGGCGAGGTGCCGGGTTGCCAGCATGAAATCTTTGAAGCAGTTACCGCCGCAGGAGGCAATCTGTTTCTTTATGAATTATTCGGCGGCAAATTTGATCGCCGCCCCGGTTGCGAGCAACATATTCCCGGCGGAGCGTGGCTGCTTGATCCCACAACCGGCCGCCTCGTGAACCACGTTGCGCCCGACCTTTATTTTTCCGAACTCATCCCAGATCCCACGCAGCCAATTCTTTACGGCCTCTCAGCAGACGGCGAAAATTATTATCAGTCCACGAAACTAGCTCGCATCGACGCCCACGACGGAAACGTGCTGCAAGTTCGCGCTCTCGATTCCGATCTTTGGCGCATCGTAACAGCTCCACTCCAAACGGTTCCTACAATGGATGCGCATATCGCTCTGCCGCAGCCTGCGAAACAGAATTAGCTAAATCACCTCAAAAATTTGAACGTGTGATTCCATTCATTTTTCACTAGCCCGGGAATGCACCACAGCATGCAAAGTGGCTCGATGGCGCGCGCGGCTTCGACCTTTCCCATGTCGGCCGTTTCCCAGCCGAATTCATCCAGAATTCCGCTAACGACTTTCTTGGAACCCTCATCATTTCCGCAAATAAACATGGTGGGCTTGCCGCCCGCAAATTTCGGATTCACCATGAGTGCAGCGCCGACGGAGTTAAACGCCTTCACAAATTTGGCGTCGCTGAATTCGCGTTGCAGCCGCTCCATCAAAGATTCGTCAAAATTCGTGAAATATTTCACCACTCCATTTACTGGCGGCGCGTCCGCGATCGGATTCGTCGTATCGATTACACATTTGCCCGCCAAGTTTGCTGCGCCCGCTGAACGCAACGCCTCGGAAGCAGCGGTACCTTTCGCCGCAAGAAGAATCACCTCACCAAATTTTGCCGCGTCAGCAACACTGCCGCTCCGGCCTTGTGGATTTTGTTTCGTCCAGTCCGCAAGTTTCTCGATGGACCGCGTGCCGAGCATCACTTCGTGACCGTGCTTCAGCAGACCGGTCCCAAGCGTTTTCGCAACGCCGCCAGACCCAATGATTCCGATTTTCATTCTTCGGTTCCCTTCGAGTGGTGATCTTTAGTATGAAATTGTTTCTCGCACAGCGTTTAACTCGTCAGCCGCAAACAAAACAAATTCAGTCAGCCTATACGATGCGAAGCACGATCCAAAAGACACATGAATTCTCTGAGAATGACGATGCGCATTCTTTTATAGGCATGAAAGGACAGGCTGGTGGGGCTGGGGAGAGTCGAACTCCCGACAAGCAGTTTAGGAAACTGCTGCTCTATCCATCTGAGCTACAGCCCCACTCGCGTTTCAGTTTATCGCAAGCGCGCCAAAACTTCCTTACGGTTGAGCCCGCTCACACCTGTTGAGCAACTCCCACTCTAAAATTTCTGCGCGAAATCACCCGTGTTGCGCCACAATACTTCCGAACATTGGCCCAACGCAAATTGCCCATGGACAATCGCTCCACAAGTTCCACCGAAGATTCAAAATCCCCCACCCCCATCCGCTGGGTCATCATGTCCTGGCTCACGCTCGTCCTGATGCTCACTTATCTCGACCGCCTGAACCTGGGCATCGCAGGACCATTTATTCAGAGCGAATTTTCTTTCAGCACGCAAACGATGGGCTGGGTTTTCAGCGCATTCATCCTCGGCTATTCCGTTTTTCAAATTCCCGGCGGATGGGCCGCTGACCGTTTCGGCGCGCGCAATCTTCTCACTTCCGCAATCGTTTGGTGGTCGGCGTTCACCGCGCTTACCGCGCTCGCTCCACATTTAATTTTCGTGCGATGGGCCGGCGTGGCCGGCTCGCTCATCATTGTGCGCTTCATGGTCGGCGCCGGCGAATCCTCCAGCGCGCCCGCTGCAAATAAAATTGTTGCCTATTGGATGGGCTCCGCGCATCGCGCCACCGGCAGCAGTTTCACTTTGCTAGGCATCGGACTCAGCGGCGCCTTCACTCCATTTTTAATTTCGTCGATCATGCAACGCTGGGGCTGGCGCATGTCCTTCATCCTCTGTGGACTCGCCGGCATCCTCGTCGCCTTCGCATTTCATTTGTATGTAACCGATCGGCCCGAACAAAATTCCCGCGTCAACGCCGCCGAACTCGCGCTAATTCGCTCCACCCAATCCGCGCAAGCGGGCGCGCAAAATAAAGCGCGCCCAACTCCATGGGGCAAAATTCTCGCGTGCCCATCCGTCTGGGCGCTTCTCATCGGATATTTCTGCCAGGGATATCCCATCTATATTTTCCATACCTGGTTTTTCACTTACCTGACACGCGTCCGCGGACTCACCATTTCTCAAGGCGGCATCTGGGG
>DASYNR010000379.1:0-9879 GCA_036008485.1 Candidatus Acidiferrales bacterium
TACCCAGTTGTACCCTGCGTGCGTCATTGTCAAATGTTGCGTAAAGTATTCTAAACGAAGAGGAAGAGTGGTGCGCCCGGAGAGATTCGAACTCCCGACCTTCTGGTTCGTAGCCAGACGCTCTATCCAGCTGAGCTACGAGCGCACCGTGTGCTTCCCGACGCAAATTAAGAAGGGAAGCAAAGAGAGGAAATTTTAACACGCGATTGCTGTGCAGCCAAACTTTGCCGCCGATTTCGGTCAACTTCCTCCGGCATAGAAACGCTGTTGAATATCCACTGCAATTCCTAACGAGCCTGGTGCTGATTTCGATTTTCCCTTCGATTTATTTTTGAATAGCCGCCGCGGACTGCAACTCTCTCGCGCGAACCAGCAGTTTATTCAATTTACCTTCGATGGAGGCGTCGCCAATGTGCTCTTCCTGCATAACGCCGTCTGTGTCAATCGTGAACGTGTGCGGAATCGCATTGACGCTGAACTTTCTGGCGATCGGACCTTCGAAATATCCATCGCGATATTGCGGCCAGTTCATTTCGTTTTTTGCGATGAAATCCTTCCAGGCTTTTTCGTCTTTATCGAGGCTCACACTCAGGATAACAAGCGGCTGGCCTTGAAATTTCTTCGCCACTTTCTGCATGTGCGGCAGCGCTTCACGGCATGGACCGCACCACGTGGCCCAAAAATCCAGCAGAACGACTTTGCCCTGCAGATCGTCCATGGAAATTCGCTGGCCATCAACGGTCATGACCGCGAATGGTGGCGCCATCCGCGCTCGTGCGAGTTCGGGGCGGCCGATATATCGCGCCGCGCGCTGTGCGTTCGGATCATCCGCGGGCTTCATCTTCAAATACTGCTCGAAGCGGGCTTTTGCGGCGTCGTCCTGATTAAGTTGTGCGAGCGCCTTTCCGTCTGAGAAAATCGCGTCCGGAAAATTCGAGTTGATGGCAAGAGCTTTGGCGAGTTCGTCATGAGCGTGTGTGAAAATCTCGTCTTTGTGCTTTTCGAGCGCTTCGTTCAATAGGATCACGCCAAGCTGGTAGTGCGCAACTGCCATCTCCCGGTCGGTCTGAGCTTCCGTCACCATTTCCGTCGCGGCGAGCTCGGCGATTTTCCAGTCACTGAGTTCACTTCCATATTTGATCATTTGTTTCTGACAGCCGACGCAATGGCCGCCATCCTGCTTGTCCGCCTTCGCGAAATCTTCAAGAGCAACTGCGCGCCCGGAATCGTGGACAGCCTTCAGCGCATCCTTGTATGTTTTCTGCGCTTTTTCATTGGTCGGACCTTCGGAGACATTTTGGGCGAGAGCTGGGAGCAGAAGAAGGGAAATCAGAATCAGAGCGACGCGGGCGAATCGCATGGAAGGCCTCCGGAGTTTGTGCAGTTCACTGAAACGTATAATGCGACGAATATTAGTGCCTGTCGGGTGCAATTCATAGTGGAAATTCTCTAAGTGGTGCGGGCATAGAAAACTGGAAGGTAGAACTTCGTCAGCTTCGGGCGTAGAGTTCTTCCACATATGACACCGAACGAAGCGCGCCGACTGGTCATCGACAGCATAAATTACGCGGCGTATCACGAGACGGACTGCTCGCTTCACGACTCGGACAAGAATCGTTTGTTCGGCTCTGAACATTACAAGTCGGATCGGCCCGTTTACAAGCCGAGTCCATGGGCCGAAGGCGACTTCGAGGAAAAGATGGCGACGCTGCTGGTGTGGGCGAATGCGCTGATTCGGCCCGCGTCGGAGTTCATAGAAGCTCAGAGACTTCTTGAGAGTGAAGACTCGATAATCGGCCGAGTGATACGAAGTGCGAAGAATCGCAAATCCGCGGATATTATTCCCGGGACCAAATCCCAAAGGCGAAAGTGAATCTTGACAGATATAACCAAATTTCAGAAATGCCACTGTTGCGAATAAGGAAGCATCTGAAATTACGGGAGCCGCTTAAATGAAACTCAAGGAATATCAGAAGAAACGAAATTTTGGAGTGACCTCGGAACCTTCCGGAAAAGAATCTGGCGAAAAGAAGAGCGGCGATTCACTTATTTATGTGATTCAAAAACATCGCGCTACACAGCTTCATTACGATTTTCGTTTGGAATGGAAAGGTACCCTGCTTTCGTGGGCGGTGCCAAAGGGGCCTTCACTGGATCCATCGGTGAAACGGCTCGCCACGCAGGTGGAAGATCATCCAATTGACTACGCCACTTTTGAGGGAGTAATTCCGGAAGGCGAGTATGGCGGCGGCACAGTAATGGTGTGGGACAACGGCACATGGGAGCCGGAAGGCGCGGGCGCGGAAGCCGGACTAGAAAAAGGAGATCTGAAATTTAAGTTGTTTGGGAAAAAACTGAAAGGTTCGTGGGTCTTGGTTCGCACGCGTGGATTTGGGAGCAGCACGAAACCTTCATGGCTGCTGATAAAACATCGCGACGAATACGCGTCTACAGAAGATGTTACGGCGAAAAAGTTTCGTTCCGTTGTGAGCAACCGTTTGCTGGCGGATATTGCGCGAGACGAAGGCGGCGATGTGGAGAAAGCTGCGACGGGAGATCCGGGCGGCAAGGTGCCTCTCTCTGCTGCAAAAAAACGCACAAAGCCGCCTTCCGTGTGGCATTCCGAGAAGCGTTCCAAGAAATAATCGCGCACGACCTGGAAAATCACATTGAAAAATAAAATTCCATTTCGAGTGCAGCCCATGCTTGCCACTCTTGCGCGCGAGCCTTTCGATCGAAAAGGATGGGTGTTCGAGGAAAAATATGACGGCTATCGCATCCTCGCTTACAAAGAGGGCGCACGCGTAGGTTTGCTTTCGAGAAACGCGATCGATCGTTCGGCCCGATATTCGCGCATCGCGGATGCAGTGCGTGCGCTGTCTGCGCAAACGCTGCTGCTGGATGGCGAAGTCGTGGCGTTCGATAAAAAAGGCGTTTCGCGTTTTCAGCTCGTGCAGCAGGGAAATGACGATCTGAAGTATGCGGTGTTTGATTGTCTTTATAAAAATGGAAAAGACTTGCGGAGCGAACCCTTGTCAGTTCGGCGCGCCGTGATGGAAGAATCGCTAGGCTCCAGCAAAGTTTTAGTGGCGTCCAAGAGATTTAGCGGCGGCGGATTCAAAGCATATCAACTCGCCAAGAATAAAGGACTCGAAGGAATTATCGGCAAAGATCTCGCGTCGCCATATTCGGAAGGGCGATCGAAATCGTGGCTAAAAGTGAAAGCTCACAAAGAAGACGAGTACGTGATCGCGGGATTTACCAAGCCTGATGGAGAGCGCAAGTATTTCGGAGCGTTGTTGCTGGGCGCCTATCAGAAGGGCAAGCTGCATTTTGTAGGCAAGGTTGGAACTGGATTTGATGAAGAAAGTCTCGCCACTCTGTATCGAAAATTCAAACCTCTTATTCGCAAACAAACGGCGCTGGTGGATCCTCCGCGAGAAAAAGGAGTGACGTACCTTGCGCCAAAGCTCGTCGCGCAGATTTCTTATCAGGAAGAAACAGCAGATAACAAATTGCGCCAGCCAGTTTTCCTTGGTCTGCGAGACGACAAAGACTCAAAGGACGTTCACCTTCCGGGAGACGAGTCGTGAAAACAGCAAAGGCCTCCGCAGCACCATCGAAAAAACTTCCGATTACGGTCTCAAATCCGGATAAAGTTTTTTGGCCTGACCAAGGCTATACCAAGCTCGACCTGATCGAATTCTACGCAGGGATTTTTCCGAAGCTGTCGCCGTACGTGAAGGATCGCATTCTGACGCTCGAGCGATGTCCCGACGGAATGGCCGGCGAATGCTTCTATCAAAAGGAAGCGCCGAAAGGTCTGCCGGCCGGTACGCCGACGATTCCTATCCGACATAGCGGGAAGGCTGGGAAAATTACGAATTATGTTGTCGGTGGCTCACTCGCAACGCAACTCGCGCTGGCGAATCTTGGGTCAATTGCAATTCATGCCATGGGAGGGCGCGCGCAATCTCCGCGCAAACCGGATTGGGTGTGCTTCGATATAGATCCGCAAACAGGAAAGTTCGCGGATGCGGCGCGCGCTGGTTTGTACGTAAAAGAAACGTTGGATGCGCTGAAATTAGTTTCGTTCTGCAAAACTTCCGGAAGCCGCGGCCTTCACGTGTTTGTGCCAATCAAAGTTGGACCCGATGCTGATGAGGTGCTGAGCTTCGCCGAAACTCTTGTGAAGTATCTTTCGGCCGCAAATCCGAAGGAATTAACCACGGAGCATTCTATTGCCGCGCGAGGGAACAGAGTGTATCTGGATCCATTCCGCAACGGCTTTGGACAAACCGTGGTCACGCCGTATTCGGTGCGACGTAAACCGAAAGCTCCGGTTTCAACGCCCCTCGATTGGTCAGAAGTAAAGCAAGGATTGGACCCTTCGGAATTTAACATCGGAAATTTTGCGAAACGTTTGAAACGCAGCGACCCGTGGAGGGATTTCTTTAAGCAAAGACAATCTTTGGATAAGGCGATAAAAGTTTTGCAGAAATTATAAAGCTCTCGCTTCGCAATTCCGTTCGGCTATCATCAAATTCACGGACATGCCTTTTCCGCTCCGAATATTCTCGACGGTTACATGTATTGGCACGGGTAAAAATCGGGAGGCCTAAAGAGTGGCTGGAAAAAAAGTGGGTCGGCATCGCACGGGACGCATGAACTGGCTGCGCGCAGCGGTGCTGGGCGCGAACGACGGAATACTTTCGACGTCTAGTTTGGTGATCGGCGTTGCGGCGGCCCATGCGAGTCACAGCAGCATTGTCGTTGCGGGCGTCGCTGGTTTGGTGGCCGGCGCGATGTCGATGGCGGCTGGCGAATACGTTTCTGTTCAATCCCAGGCGGACACGGAAGAAGCTGATCTAAATCTAGAGCGCGCGGAGTTGCAAGCGGACAATAAGGGCGAGCACAAAGAACTTTCGGCAATCTATGTAGAGCGCGGACTGGAACCAGCACTGGCGAAAAAAGTGGCGGAACAGTTGATGGCTCACGACGCGCTGGCGGCCCACGCTCGCGATGAACTTGGAATCACAGAGGCGCTGCGCGCACGCCCGATTCAGGCGGCATCAGCGTCCGCCGCAAGTTTCGCGGTGGGCGCTGCGTTGCCACTGCTAGCTACGGTGCTGGCGCCGGCATCAGCCTTGATTTTTATTGTTGCCGGGGCGTCACTTGTTTTTCTCGCGGCGCTGGGTGCGACTGCTGCGCGCATTGGCGGCGCACGAATTTTGATTGGCGCAATTCGCGTTACATTTTGGGGCGCAGTGGCGATGGCCGTGACCGCGGGAGTTGGATGGTTATTCGGAACGGTTGCTTGAACGAATTTATTCCCGAGAGCGGTTCGACAACTATGAAAAAACTGAGAGTGTGGATTTTCATTTTTGTTGGCGCCGGAATTGCAGTGGCTACGCCAATGCAATTTTCCGCCAAGACTTCTGCGCGTCAGACTTCCTCTGGAACCGCGGGTGTAGTGCGGGTGGTTGTCTCCGCCGATGGCACGGCGGATTTTCCGACGATACAACGCGCCGTCGATCATGCTCCGCTGGAAGGCAACGGGCGATTGGAAATTGCGATTCGGCCCGGCGTGTACCACGAACGCGTGAAAATTCCGCAGGATCGGCCGCGAGTAAGCTTGATTGGATTGGGAAGTGATCCGACCGCCGTGGTGATTACCTACAGTATGAGCGCCGCCGCAGCGGACGGTACATTTTTCAGCGCCGTGGTGGAAGTGCAGAGCGAAGGATTTCAAGCGGCGAATCTGACGATCCAGAATTCATTCGGTCCGGGATCTCAAGCCGTGGCGCTGATGGTCTATTCGGATCGCGCGATTGTGCATGACGTGCGCCTGCTCGGCTGGCAAGACACTTTGTATGCGGCGGCAGGCCGACAGTATTACAACGACTGCTACATCGAAGGTGCGGTGGATTTTATTTTCGGAGACGCGCAAGCGGTTTTTGAGAATAGCGAAATCCGAAGCGCGGGCGACGGATATATAGCGGCGGAAAGCAGGAAAACGCCGGACGGTCCGCAAGGATTTGTTTTTAATAAATGTAAATTGACGCAGGATGTGGCAGGCGGAAAAATTGCGAAGGGAGTTTTTCTCGGCCGGCCGTGGCGACCCTATTCGCGCGTGATTTATTTGGATTGCTGGATGGATAAGCACATTCGCCCGGAAGGTTGGGACAATTGGAGCGATTCCGCGAATGAAAAGACGGCTTGGTTCGGCGAATATAATTCCACGGGACCGGGCGCGAATCCCAGAGCGCGAGTGGCGTGGGCACACCAACTAACCGAGAAAGATGCTGTAGCATTTCAAACGCACAAATTCTTAGCGGGCACGGACGGATGGAATCCTGCGAAGTAGAGTTCGTACGCTGAAAATTCAATGTGACCTGTGCGTTCAAGCGCGCATCGTATTATGGACTGGCCCGCGAAATAAATTAGGCGCGATAAATCGAGGGAGAATTCATAAATGAGCGAAGCAGCTAAGCAAGCTCCTGTTGGCGACATCCAATCATCGAAGCCAAAAACTTTCGCAGCGAAGGCATATGCAGCACATAGCGGGACGGCTCCGCTTGGGCCGCTGAATATTTCGCGGCGCGATCCGCGGCCTTCCGATGTGCAAATTGAAATACTTTTCTGCGGCGTTTGCCATTCGGATCTGCATCAGGTGCGCAACGAATGGAAGGACGTGATGCCGACGGTGTATCCCGTTGTGCCCGGACACGAAATTGTTGGACGCGTGGTGAGAGTCGGCAGCGCTGTGAAGAAATTTAAGGAAGGCGATATCGCCGCGGTGGGATGTTTGGTGGAGAGTTGCCGCACCTGCGCGAATTGCCGCGCGGGATACGAACAATTTTGCCAGACGGGATTCACGCTCACTTACAACAGCGAAGACAAAATTCTCGGCGGTGTGACCTACGGCGGATATTCGGAAAGTATTGTGGTGGACGAAGCGTACGTGTTGCGCGTGCCGAAAGGTTTGGATCTGGCGGGAACTGCGCCGTTACTCTGCGCTGGGATCACAACGTATTCGCCGCTGCGTCATTGGAAAGTCGGAAAGGGAAGCAAGGTTGGAATTGTCGGCCTAGGCGGGCTGGGTCACATGGGCTTGAAATTTGCGCACGCCTTCGGCGCTCACGTTGTGCTTTTTACGACCTCGCCGAACAAATCTGCCGATGCGAAGCGATTGGGCGCCGATGAAGTGGTGATATCAAAAGATGAAGCTGCGATGCTGAAGCATGCCGACACTTTTGATTTTATTCTTGACGCGGTTTCTGCCGAACACGATTTGAACGCGTATCTTCAATTGCTGAAGCTGGACGGAACGATGACGCTGGTGGGCGCTCCGGAAAAGCCCGCGCCAGTTGCTGCGTTCAATTTAATAATGAGGCGCCGGAGTCTCGCGGGCTCAGCGATTGGCAGTTTAGCGGAAACTCAAGAGATGCTGGATTTCTGCGGCGAGTACGGAATTACTTCCGATATCGAAATGATTCCGATCCAGCAGATTGATAAAGCGTACGACCGCTTGCTTAAGGGCGACGTGAAATATCGATTTGTGATTGATTTGGCTTCGATGAAATAGGCGGGCGAAGTCTCATCTTAAAAAATGCCTAGAGGAATGTTTCGCAAATTTGCACACCGGACGTTTGGGTTGGCGTTCGCACTTTCCCTTTGCGTGGGAGTTTGGGAATTCGCGTTCGCGCATAGAACGGCCGCGGCCGCAGAGGTGACTCGCGATAGTGCGTGGGTTCTTGTTTGGAGCGACGAATTCAATCAGCCGAATGGATCGCCGCCGGACCCAACGAAGTGGAACTTCGACGAGGGCGTTGGAAATAACGGTTGGGGAAACAAGGAACTCGAGTATTACACCAACCGCCCGAAGAATGTTTCCATCCAGAACGGCAATCTTGTAATTACTGCGATTCAGGAATCCTACGTGGATTCGACTGGCGTGACACGCAGTTTTACGTCGTCAAGAATTAAGACCAGGGATCTCTTTGCGCAAGCATATGGCCGCTTTGAAGCGCGCATCAAAATTCCCGCTGGCTCAGGACTGTGGCCTGCGTTCTGGATGCTGGGCGACAATATAAAATCAACTGGCTGGCCTTCCTGCGGCGAAATCGATGTGATGGAAAATAGAGGCAAGGAGCCCGCAACAATGCACGGCACAATTCACGGGCCGGGTTACTCAGGGTCCGCGGGCGTCAGCTCAGCATATGCGCTTGCCAATGAACGGCGCTTCGCCGACGACTACCACGTGTTTGCCGTGGAGTGGGAGCCGACCGCGATCCGGTTTTACGTTGACGATGATTTGTATGCGACGCGTACGCCCGCGGATCTTCCGAGCGGCACGAAGTGGGTTTTCGATCATCCATTTTTTGTTTTGTTGAATCTCGCAGTGGGAGGGAATTGGCCGGGTCCACCCGATGCCGCCACTGCATTTCCGGCGTCGATGCTTGTGGACTACGTGCGCGTTTATCAACGACCGGGCGCCTCGCCCGCGACCCAAATGCCTCACTGAATTAAAGTTTTGTGCGCAGATATTCAAAAACGACGAAGCCGATAAGTCCGGAAACGCACGCGATCACGAAATTCGTTCCGGTGAAAATATCATGGAGCGCAAATGCGAGTGTTTTTCCGTGGCCATTCGTGCGGCTGAATTCCCCCATCAAGAGATTGGAATAGAAGAGGAAGATGATGGACCCGATCTCCACAATCGCGCGGGGAGCCGCGTGCAGTTTTTTCGTAATAATTGGTGTGGAAGGCATTGCGTCAATTATAGCAAGAAAGGATTGGCGCGTTGGCGATTGTCACTCGCAATTATTCGGCTCGCGGCGAGAGGGCGACGATTAACCTTCTCGGTCCATGCGCGCCCATCACTAGAATTTTTTCGATGTCGGCGGTGCGGCTGGAACCAGTGATCAGAACTACCATGGAATTCTGCTGCGCCGCGCCATTTTCATAAAGCCGCGCAAAAGCAGCTTCGAGATCCGGAACGAGTTGGTCAGTGAACGCGAGAACGATATGAATCGGCGCGACCACTGCCGCACCGCGTCCGCCGTGCGCCGAGGTCACGAAGATCGAGCCAGTGGCCGCGACCAGCGTATCGGCCAATGTGATTGTGGCTTGCGAATCCTCCGCAGGAATTCCTTCTGTTGACCAACGAATATTGTGGCCGCCTGACAAAGTTGGCGCGAGTCGGCGAAGTACGGGCGCATCCTGCAAAAATATTGGTCCGGCCGGAAGAGCTGAAATAATTTCCGCGATTGCGGCGGCGCTGGCGGCGAGAGATTCGGTCAGAAGACATTCTGTATTGTTAATTGTGCATTCTTTCTGAAAACGCTGGAGTGGATCGCCGACCGGATAGAAAATTTCGCCCTCAGTTTTCGCGATATGATGCGCAGCTGGTTTTGTCAGCGCCGCCCGGATGCGCGAGAGTATCGCTTCACGGCCGGGATTTTCCATTTGCGCCACTATTTTTTCTCCGCCAGTGATGATTTCCATTGGGCGCGGAATGATTTCCTCGGAATTTTTGGCGCGGCGTGCGTCTTCGTCCATTTGCGCGTTGGATCGAGCAGCGTTCCGGCCAGTCCCAGCGCGTAAATCACGCGCGTCGAAATGCGTCCTATCGCACCGAACGCGGCGAGGCGCGCCGGGCTTTGCATTATCCACCGAAACATTTTGAATTCGGAGCCTTCGCTGCCGGGGCGCTCATGCGCGTTCACCGCGTTTCTTCGGTTGTGCAGCAAGTGGTGATGCAAATCAATTTTCACCGGGCAGACATCAGTGCATGCGCCGCAAAGGGATGACGCGTAGGACAGATGATTAAATTCATGAAGGCCGCGAAGATGCGGCGTGAGAACACTTCCGATC
>DASYNR010000380.1:0-13460 GCA_036008485.1 Candidatus Acidiferrales bacterium
AAAGCCGAAATGGATCGCGAAACTTGCAATCGACGGTCCCGTCCCGCTCGAATTATTTCCCGTCTGGGCGTGCACCAGCAATCGCCGCGCAGAAAGTTACATCGGTCAAGTTCATCTGTTGCTCGACATTCTCGAGCGCACGAATCCTAATCATTCAACAATTATCGCCGGCGATTTCAACAGCAACTCGATTTGGGATGGCGGACGCAGAATAAATAATCACTCGGCCGCGGTTGGGAGGCTTCGCAAATTAGGAATGGAAAGCGCTTATCACTCATTCTTCAAACAAATTCAAGGTGCCGAAGAACATCCAACGTTTTGGTTCACCAAGAACAAGAAAAAGGTTTATCACATCGACTACGCATTCTTGAACGAGAAATTAATCTCAAAACTCAAGCGCGTTGAAGTGGGTCATCACAAAGATTGGTTGGCACTCAGCGATCATGCTCCCGTGCTAGTTGAGCTTGAAGTCTAATTCATCGCGTGAAATAGCTCGTGGGCTGCCTGCAATGCTGATTTGGAATGCGACGAGCGCAACTCCATCGTCGGTGGCCATGTCCGTCGTTGTGAATCGCAGGTCCTCGGAATTTTTCTTCAGCATTTCTTTGGTGACAGGTTTGTAAGCCGCCAGAACATCTTTATCTTCAATCTTCTGGCCCGCGTGCAGGTGAAGCACGGCCACGCCAAATGGAATGTCGCCGTCGAAATAAACGCAAATGGCGACATCCTTCTCCTGTGAAAATAAGAAATCTGCCCCTCGTCCGGGCTTTGCTTCTTTCGCTCTAAGGAACGGACCAAAATCGCCGTCCTTCAATCCAGCGTCCCAAGTTTTTTGATCCAGGAAAGTCGTAAGGAAATTATTCAGCGACTGAGTCTGTACGTTGCCCGCCACATCCGCGGCAATTCCCGCGAAGAACAGCGGATCGTAACGTTTTGCGGCAGGTTTCGTCTGAGCGGCAACCAGCGCGCACAAAACTCCAGAGAGAAAAAGCGCGGCAAAAATTCCTGGCTTCATTTTCACAATATACCTGAATCATTCGCGAAATGAGAAACGCCGGCCGCGCATTTCGCACGGTCGGCGTCTCGCGTTCCGAACGAACTTCAGTTTCTACCGATTGATGCCACCATCATTGTCACCGTCGTGATCGAAATCGTGTCCGAAATTAAATAAATCGAACAGATCGCTGATCGCGGGACTGTTCAGCGGTACGTAGGGATTGAACTCGAGCGAAATCGGATTCGGAAAATTATCGCGGCTCCGATTCGTCAAAGGCTTCAAATCCCAATTACGTTCGATGAACTTCAGAATCGAAACGTGGTCCGCATACGTGTGGCTGACGTGACCGCCTTTTGAATATTGCGAAACGACGATCATCGGAATACGCGGGCCATCCCCGAAGAAGTCCAGCGGCTGAATGTAGCCGGAATCATACAAGCCGCCGCCTTCATCCGTGGTGATGAATAGCGCGGTCTCGGCCATAAGCGCCGGGTTGGCGGTAAGGTGATCCATGATTTTCCGGAGCATGCCCTCGAACAAATCAACCTTCGAGCTTGCCGGGTGCCCGTCAAGCAAGCCATCGGGTTTGACGAACGAAACTGCCGGCAACGTGCTGTTGTCGACGGCCGCAAAGAAATCAATGGCGTCCTTAATGTGCGCGGCCCGTTGTGCGGGGACGCCCATGATCGCGTTGGCATACGATTCAAAGTTGCAAATGTTGCAGTAGGCCACGCCAATTGCATCCAGCGGACTGGTGCTGCCGTTCGCGAGGTTCACGGCAGCGTTGTACGCTCCGCCGTAATACGCCCACGAAATTCCTTTCTCGTTCAGCGATTCACCAATGGTGCGGACGTTTGTCGGCGGAATTGAGGCGCCGCTGGCGATACCGTTAGTGTCCACCGTGCCATTGGGAAGGAAGCCGGGGTTCAGATTGTTGATCATGTAGTAGTTAAGCGGTTCGCAATTGGGATTGGGCCGGTAGGGAAGCGTTGCCAGATAGTCCCTGATGGCGTCGACGCCGGGCTGCGAAGAATTGGAGCATTCTGCGAAGTCACCATTGAACCCTTGGTCGACAACGTAATGGTTGTCGGTGCCAGGTTGCGGATTGGGATTCGCGATGACTCCGTTCGGAGGAACGGCGCGATTGCCCATGCCGTCGCTCCAGAAAATTGCGTCGCCGGTTCCCATCATCACGTGATTGGCGCCCGTGCCGCCCATAACTGCCTGATGGTAGTTGTCGCTCATCGAATACTGATCTGCGAGCGACTTCAGTAGCGGAACATCGCCATTCTGAACGTTGTAAAAAGCCATGGAATTGCTGCCGCCATCATCGTCGATGGGAGTGGCAGCCGGCGCGGCGGGATCAGTAAAGTCGGTGTAATTGCTGATCACAAATGGATACAGGTCGCTCAAGCAGCCCGAAGGATTCTCGAACGTGGCATTTCGGATATTGCAATCCGACTGTTGCCACATCTCGAACAAGCGATGCGTGGTGTCCCCGGTGTAGGAATCATAGGGAAGAGTGTTGCCTCCGCCGGCAATCGGTCGGCCCGTCAGCGGGAATGGCCCATTGGGAAGAGTGTTGAAATTAAGAACGCGCGTGTCCAGGTCGGACAAGGGAAGAGAGAACGTCGGAGTCAGGAAAAAAGTCTGCGTAGCGCCGGTCGCCGGAGGCCCAACGGTGCCGGTGAGCAGCAGCCCAAGATCCGCGGTTTCGAGCGACGGCTCGATCAGGCCGAGGTCGGCCGTCGGAACGCCTGCAACCAACGGTACGAGGGGCGAGTCGTTCAATGTTGCCCCGATCGGCAGCGTCGTGTAGGGTTTTTTTTCGGAGTTGTTCAAGCTGATGAAATACTGCGATTGGAATGGCGCTACTGCTTGGAATTGCTGCGCTTGCTTAAAGTTTGGGCCGGCGCTGCCGTCGGCTTTGATAATGCCTTTGGAAAGCAGGTTCGAGACGTGGTCACCGCTGGGTGAAACGTAGGTTGCGAAGATGTGATCGAAGGTCCGATTTTCTCCGATTAGGACGATGACGTGTTTGATGGGTGTGACGGGGACGGACTGTTGTTTCCCTTTCTCGTCTGCCTGCAGCGGGGCGACCAGAAATCCACCGATGCCAAATTGGAAAACCATGAATGCGACGAAGGCCATGCGCAAATATTGAAATGACTTTGACAACGCTTGTTTGAGCGACATTCAATCTCCTTCTATATTGATTTGGGCAAGAAGCAAAATGCCTTGCAGGGAGACTGAACCGCGAAAGTTAACGAAATATTGCTTCGGTGTGAATTACGAGAAACGTGGCGTGAACATTGTGAGACGGCGCCTTAATCGCGCTACGGTCTGCATTGAGATCGAAAATCTGCTAAAAAATCGCGTACCAAATAAACAATCCAAGGCCGGCCACAACTACAGCCCCTACCAAAAATGAAATCAACCTGCCCGCAGCGATTCGCTCTGCCAATTCGCTCTTCGATAAGATCAGGCCCAATCCAACGAAGAGAATCACATCGACGATTCCGTGCGTAATCCAGTTGTGCCACGCGACGCTGTTCATAAAACTGTTCAGCGGCTTGTAGGCGTCCTTCACGCACGCCAGCACCGTACTGAATAGAATCGTGATTGCCGCTGCCATTCCAAATCCAGCGCTGCCGCGCCCTAACTTTGCATTCTCGACACTCATCGACCGCTCCCCGGAATGCCATGCAGCAGCGCAACTTTCGCGCCATGATTAATGACTGCGCCCGCGCCTTCGATGGCCAGCCCGCTCAGAACGATTAGCATCGCGACCCACAAAACCATTTTTCGCGCGTTTGCGTTTTCATAAAGCTTGTCTGCTGCCGCGATTGGAAGATAGAACGACAAAATCAGCGGAATGAAAAACAGGTGTTCTTTCGTTTCCATGAAAAGCGTATGCGCGAAAGGCCACGGGCCTTTCAGAATCATGGCGCGGTCGGCTGGATAGAAATGGACGTACCAATATCCGCCGAAAATCCACGTGGCGATCATGCACAGCGCGGCAATCCAGGCGACCAGTCGAATGCGTCCTGCGTTTCCTTCGCGCGCGTTTAGCGTTTCCACGAATACCCAGATCGCGGCCATCGTGCCCAGAACTCCAAACGTGGAATGTGCGAGGAGAATAACGTCGCTGCTGGTGATATTCATGAGACCCCACGAGATATTTCTCAACCCGGGGTGTTACCGATCCGAGATTGCAACTCTAACATGACATCTCCAGCCTATGGCGCACGCTAAATATTTCTTTTCGTTCATAAAGTAGAAACGCTCCGGCAATATCGGTATCATTATCGCCGTGCGAAACTCGGAGCGCTTATGACCATCATCCGTAGTGCGCCGAAGGTGGGACTGCTTTTCCTCATCATGCTGATGGCTCCAAAGGTATGGGCGCAAGGGCCTCCGTATCAGACTGACGATCCTACGCCAGTCGACTACAAACATTTTGAGGCCTACATTTTCGGCGGCGTGGGTGGCACTCCAGCGGAGTACGACCCGATCGGCCCCGCATTTGAATTCAACTGGGGCGCAATCCCCAGAGTTCAGCTTCACGCGATTCTGCCTTTCGGCGGAGTCGTCCCGACGAATAATCCGATCTATGCTCCCGGCGGAGAAGGTCCCCGCGCTTATGGGCTGACGGATATGGAATTGGGAGTTAAGCTCGCCATTATTAAACAAACGAAACGTTGTCCGCAGATTGGCACGTTCACAATGTTTGAGATTCCGACAGGTAGTTTTGCGAACGGTCTGGGCGTCGGAAAGGTCTGGTACAAACTTCCAGTCTGGGTGGAGAAGGAAATCGGGCCGTGGACGCTGGATGGCGGTATGGGATATACCGTCGTCCCGCAGACTCAGTATCGCAACTTTCTATACGGTGGATTTCTGGTTAAGCGCGAAATTACCAAAAAGTTGGAATTGGGAGTCGAGGGTTTTTCTCATGCGCGAGAAGGCTTCGCTACTCCCCAAACACAAGCTTCCACGCTGGTTGATGTCGGCGGCTACTATCATTTTAAGAATCCCGATTTCCAATTTCTTTTTGCGTACGGACACTCCGTCGCCGGGCAAACCGAAAACTATGCGTATCTCGGGCTTTATTATACGTGGGGGAAAGACGACAAGAAGTCCGGTGCGGCGGAAGCGATGATGTCCCGTCAGATCTCGCAGAACATATTTCACTAATTCTCAACGCGCAGGCAACTACCCCTCATCTCGTTTAGTCCGGAAGCGGATGCGTCATCTGAGCATACCTCTGAATCACGCCGTAGCATTCGCAGGCGCGGCCTTCAAGGGCATGGCGATCCAGAATTTTCACGGTGCCGCGGCGATACTGAATGATGTGCATTTTCTGAAGATTTCCGGCGGCCTGTGAAACACTGGGCCGGTCAGTGCCAAGCATCGTTGCAAGAAAATCATGCGTGATGCGCAGTGTTCCGGAATCCACGCGGTCATGGGCCATCAGCAGCCAGCGCGCCAGGCGCCGGTCGATATCATGCAGACGATTGCACGCCGCCGTTTGCGCCACGTGCAGTCCGAGCATCGTGGAATATCGTTCCAGGATTCTTTGAAAATTCCGAGTGGCGCCAAGTGTTTTCTTCAGGTCGCCAACCTTAATTCTGAAACCGTTCCCGCCAATTTGCATTACTTCGCGAAGCGGCCCGTGGCTCAGACCGGCGACCGCATGCATTCCTGAAACGCCTTCGCATCCGACGATTCCTGCTTCCACGGTTTTTCCATTTTCCATTACGATCACCAGAGAGATCAGCCCCTCGTTTGGAAAATGAACATATTTAAATGGCTCGTGCGCTTCGTGAAGCCGCAAATGCGAAGGCAGCGAAACAAATTTCAAGTGTGGACGAATGATCTCGAACTCCGCCTCGTTCATCGCCAGCAGAATCTTATTCTGTATTTGTTTCCCAGCGGCGTTGGTCCGTCTACCGGCCAGCAAAACTTGCCCTTGCGATGGTTCGAGGCTCAAGTCGATCCTTTCTCACGTTGAATTGACGCACACAACGCGCTCTACAAGTGTGATGCCACAGCTACTTAGATGATTCTTTTTGGGAGAGCGCTTGACTTCAGGTTTTATACGGAGAGGTGCTGGAACCGCAAGTAAATAGCGACAATGTAGCGTAGCCTACAGAATAATCGGATACGAAAACCTACTCTGTAGTGTACGCTACGGAGCGGGAATTTAATGTTCGCAGGTCGTCTTGATGCGAAAGGAGCGTCGGAATGCCCTCGAAACGTCTTGCCAAACTCGAACAAGAATTCCGCGTCGTCTCCAAACAAATCGCGAGTTCCACGAATCCCACCGACGTCGCACAACTGGAAAAACATCGCGAAGCAATTCTTAATGACGCGCGCGAAATTGTTCGCAAGTTCAATTTACCCGAACCGAATTGGACGCGGAAAAAGGTCTGAGTCCGGTGCGGCGCGTCCGCGCATCGATTCAGCATTGAATATGTTTCGGCATTACCGGTGCGCGCGACTAGCTTGCGCCCTGGCTATTCCCGGCGACGAGCTTCTGGAACTCGGGATTATCGTGCAAGCATTCCAAGTCTGAATCTTGCGCAGCCCATCTCAGATTGCCATAGCCGGCCGCGAACGCTTTTTTTAGAGTATCTAAGGCCTCTGGCTTTTTCTGAAGTATGCCGTAAGTACAGGCGGCATTATAAAGAGTGTTACCGTCATTCGGTCGGAGCGCGACCGCAGTTTGAAGATGTCGCACGGCCTCCTCCACTTCGCCAAACGACGCCAGATTTGTCGAAAGCAGAATACGCGCTCGAACGTCTTCAGGAACCAACTCCAACTGTTGCCGAAGAACTTCGCACATCCGCTTGCGCATTTGCTCGGCGTCTTTTTTCTGGCCTGCGCGTTCCAGGCACTGGTGATAGGGAATGTAAGTATTGTAATCGTCGCCGTTGGCGTCGAGTGCCCGGTCCGTCAGCGCCGCGGCTTCCGCGTATCGGCTCAAACTAAAGTATGCGCGTCCCAGAATATTCCAGGCGCCTTCGCAGTCGGGTTTTCGTTCAATGGCCCGCCAGGTTAGAAGCGCGCATTCCTCGTATTTTTTCTGCGCGTAGAAGATGCGCGCGCGCGCCACCATTACTTCAGGCAAGTCCGGCGCAAGTGCCATCGCGCGATCGCAAGCAGAAAGCCCCTTCTCGATCCACTTCGGGTTTTGTTCTCGAAGTTCGTAGATTAATCCGCACAGATGTGCGATGCCTGCATGTGCCAGCGCGAAGTTGGGATCAAGTTGGATGGCCTGCTCGAACATTTGTAGCGCATAGTCTGTATTTTCCCGCCGGGTGTAACCTCGACCGCGTAAGTAGAAGTCGTAAGCTTGCGTGCTTTCCGTAGGCTTCCGTCCAATGGTTTTTTCTTCCTGAGGACTCAGAGTAATGCGCAGCGCCTGTGCGATGCTTCGTGCAATTTCTTCTTGAATCGCAAAAAC
Source organism: Candidatus Acidiferrales bacterium (assembly GCA_036008485.1). Classification (GTDB taxonomy): domain Bacteria; phylum Acidobacteriota; class Terriglobia; order Acidiferrales; family UBA7541; genus DASTCZ01. The sequence goes on from DASYNR010000380.1 coordinate 7,464, forward strand.
GTCGTCCATCTCGCGGTCGTAGCGGTCGGCCCAGACCGAGCGCCGTGTCGAAGTCTCAATCAGTTGAGTGGTCACACGCAAACGATTTCCGGCGCGCCGGATGGACCCTTCCAGAATGTAAGCGGCGCCGAGTTTTTGTCCCACTTGCAGAGCAGTCACAGATTTGTCGCGGAACGCGAGCATCTCCGAGCGGGGAAAAACTTGCAGCTGATTGATTTTGGAAAGCTCCGTGACGATGTCTTCGGTGATTCCGTCGCGGAAATACTCATCTTCCTTAGCTCCGCTTTGGTTCTCAAAATAAAGAACCGCAACCGTTTTTTGTGACGGAGTGCCGACCGAAGGTGTCGATCCCGATCCACTCCCTTTTTCTGTCGCCGTGCGCCGGCCCGGTTCGACGTCCCTCCGCACACGCTTCAAATCTGTTTTTAATTCGGAGGCTGTCTGGCAGCGCAGATCAACGTCTTTTTCCAGCAACTTCGCAAGGAGAGACTCAAACGCCGCTGGCAGGCTTGCGTTGCGTTCGGTAACACGGGCAGGCGTCGCGTTCAGAATTGCGTTAAAAATCAATGCCGAAGTCGCGCCGCCGAAAGGAGGAACTCCCGTCGCCATTTCATAAAGCACTACACCGAGCGAAAATAAATCCGAGCGAGCGTCAACTTCTTCGCCGCGCGCCTGCTCGGGAGACATGTAGGCGATCGTGCCCATCGAGCTGCCCGGACTGGTCAGTTGCTCATCAGCTAGAAGGTGAGTCTGCGTAGCTCCGGCGGAAATCCCTACTGCTTCGATCGTGGGCTGCCCCGCGGGGGCTAGCTTCGCCAGACCGAAATCCAGGATCTTCACTTGGCCGCGTTCGGTGATAAAGATGTTTGCCGGCTTAATGTCCCGGTGAACGATGTCGTGCGAATGTGCTGCTTCGAGTCCGTCGGCAATCTGAAAACCAATGTCCAGAAGTTCGGCTGTTTCAATGGGTTTGCCAGCGATGCGATGCTTCAGCGTCTGACCTTCCAGCAGTTCCATCGCGATAAACGGTTTGCCTTCAAATTCACCGACATCATAAATCGTGCAAATGTTTGGATGGTTCAACGTTGACGCTGCTCGTGCTTCTCGCCGAAAACGTTCGATGGCCTGCGCATCTTCTACAAAACTATCCGGCAGAAATTTCAGCGCGACGCTTCTGCCCAAACGTGTGTCCTTGGCTCTGAAAACCACTCCCATGCCACCGCCGCCGAGCTTTTCGCCGACAACATAGTGAGAGATGGTTTGACCAATCATCCGACTATTCCTCCGCCGCCTGCCTCGCCAAGGAAATGACACACGGACGTATTGCGTAATGTTCTACAGTCTAGGCGTTGTGTCAATCCACATGCACTACGACGTGATGGAAACACGCCGCTGCCGATCATATCTCCGCGAAAATCATAAGTGGCCGAGGGGATTGAGTCATCTTCCGATACTGAGCGCAGAACACCAACTGGACACTGACCAATCGTTATGCAACCATAGCTCCCCGCTGCCCTATCCGCCCTGTCGGAATGGATAACAAGCCCATAATACCGGCGCCAGAAGGCGCACGCTCGGCTAACTTGCCGCGCGTGCTCGTGGCCACTACGGCCATGCTTACCTTTATTTCTTTTTGGCGAGCCGCCGCGATTGTTCTGAATGATCTCGCATCCTCCGCGTACTACGCCGGCGGCGAAGCCGAGCGCTACATTGGCAAAACCGCGCCGTGGTTCATCCTCGCGATCATGTTGTTCTCGTACGCCGTGCGTGCAATTTACGTGGAAAGCTGCAGCATGTTTGTGCGCGGCGGCGTGTATCGCGTGGTGAAAGAGGCGCTGGGCGGATCGCTCGCGAAGTTTTCCGTTTCCGCGCTGATGTTTGATTACATTTTGACGGGCCCCATCAGCGGAGTCGCCGCCGGACAATATCTCGCCGGTCTTCTGAACGACATTGCGGAATATTTTCACTTGGCCGTTCACGTGCCGGTCGATTTAACGGCCGCATCATTCGCTGTTGTGGTCACAATCTATTTCTGGTGGCAGAACGTCAAAGGCATTCCTGAATCCAGCGACAAAGCGCTGAAAATTATGAAGGTGACGACCGTAATGGTCGTCATGCTGATTGCGTGGTGTATTTATACGGTGATTGTGCGTGGTTCGCATTTGCCGCCAATGCCCACGCCGCAAAATGTGCACGCGACGGAAACTGCGTTGGGCTGGTTGCACGGCGCCTGGTTTTCTCACATCGGAATCATCATCGTTTTTGTGGGCTTAGGACATTCGGTGTTGGCGATGAGTGGTGAAGAATCGCTCGCTCAGGTCTATCGTGAAATCGAAAGCCCCAAACTTCCGAATCTGAAAAAAGCGGGCCTGGTAATTTTTCTTTACAGTCTGCTTTTCACTTCGCTGGTTTCCATTTTCGCCGTGATGATTATTCCCGATGGCCAACGCCACATTTATTTTGAGAATTTAATCGGCGGACTGGCCATGAATCTGGAAGGTCCGTTCGGCCTTCGTCTGCTGTTCCACGGATTCGTCGTTGCCGTCGGTGTTTTAATTTTGGCCGGCGCGGTAAACACCGCCATCGTTGGTTCCACTGGCGTTCTGAATCGCATTTCGGAAGACGGCGTTCTTTCCGACTGGTTTCGCCAGCCGCATCCGCACTTCGGCACATCGTTCCGTATCATTAACGGAGTGGTTTTCTTTCAGATTCTTACGATCCTGATCAGCCGCGGAAAAGTTGATTTCCTCGCGAACCTCTACGCCTTCGGAGTGATCTGGAGTTTTGGAATGAAGGGCCTCGCCGTGCTCGTGTTGCGTTTCACGCATCCAGGCGCGCGCGAATATCGCGTTCCATTGAATGTGAAAGTTGGAAATATTGAGGTGCCGGTCGGACTAGGGCTGATTACGCTCGTACTTCTCGGCATCGCCATCGTCAATTTATTTACCAAGCCTGACGCAACAATTGCTGGTGTTACTTTTTCGCTGGCGCTCTTCACCATGTTCTCAATTTCCGAGCGGCACCTGGCGAAAAAACGTGACGGCGCTCACGTCGAACTGGATCAATTTAATTTGCAGCAGGGGAGCGACCTGACTCCGGAATCCGTCGGCGCGCGCGCCGGAAATGTTTTGGTGCCTATCAGCAATTATCATTCGCTCTATCATTTGGCCGCAGTGCTTGATCGCGTGAAGCCCTCGCGCCGCGATGTGGTTGTGCTGCATGTGCGCTTGATGCGCCGCGCCGCCGCTGGAGAAAGCGCGCTGGAAGCGACGCAGTTGTTCGGAGGAATCGAACAATATTTATTTACGCAAGCGCTGGCGATGGCGGAAAAGCGTGGGAAATCCATCAAGCTCGCGGTCGTTGCCGCGAATGATCTTTGGGATGCGACGGTTCGCGCCGCGGTAAGTTTGCAGTCATCAACAATTGTGCTGGGCCATTCGCAAAAACTTACAGTGGCCGAGCAGGCGCGCGAAATCGGATTGGCGTGGGAAAATTTGCCGGATCCGCGTCCGCCATTCAATTTGGAAATTTTCCTGCCGGGCGGACAGCGCGAATTTTATTTGTTAGGGCCTCACGCGCCGCACCTGACGTCGAACGAAGTGAATTTGATTCACCAACTCTGGCTGCGCTACAGCGAATTGGTTTCGCCGGAAGAATTGCATCACCACGACGTGGTTCATTTTGCGTTGAATGAAATTGAACGCGAGCGCATGGAAGGTCCGGAACAGCAAAAGGCGCTCATTGATAGATTGCGCGAGCATCTGCAGGAAAACCAGCACAAGCGTCACGGACCGAGTTAATTTTTTACGGCAGTAAGTTTTTTACGCCGACAGTTGAGACGTGCACGCTGGGCACTTCGTGGCCTTCAGTGGAATCGGAGTGAAACAATAAGGACAGTCGCGCGTGTTCGGAATGGCTGGTGCGGGCGCGCTTTTCCAGCGATTAATCTGCTTCACCATAATAAAGACTACAAATCCCACGATCAGAAAATCCAGCACGCTATTCAAGAAAAGTCCGTAGTTCAAAGTTGAAGCGCCTGCGGCCTTTGCTGCGGCGACGGTTGGAAAATCTCCTCCGCCGAGCGTGATAAATAAGTTTGAGAAATCCACGTGGTGCAACAGCAATCCGAGCGGCGGAAGAATTACATCGTCTACCAGCGAGGCCACAATTTTTCCAAAGGCGGCTCCGATAATAATACCGACGGCCATATCCATCACGTTGCCCTTCACCGCAAATTCTTTGAATTCTTTGAACATGAGGATTCTCTCCTTTATCCCGCGTACGTGAATCCCGCATCGCGAATCGTTAACGCATCTTCCTCGCTTCTTACGCCCGCGTCCACTACTTCGCTGATAAAAATTGTGTGATCGCCGCGCAGAAACTTTTCCAGCACGCGGCATTCAAACCACGCGGGCGGATCGGTGAGCACCGGCGAACCGGTTGTGCCTGCTACAAAAGGATATCCATTCAACTTGCCGTTTTCTTCCGTGCCGCCTTTGAAGAAACTTGTAGCCAGCGCTTTTTGCGATTTTCCGACGATGTGCACCGCGAACGCTTTCGAGTTTTCAATGGCCTGATGCAATCTGCTGTCGCGTTTGATTCCCGCCATGATCAGCGGCGGCTCGAATGATGCTTGTGAAATCCAGTTGATCGTTCCGGCGGCGGTGGATTCGGAATCGCGCGCGGTAGCGACGTAGAGTCCGTACGTCATTTTCCGAAGCGCGTTTTTTTTCTGAGTGGGATCCATGAGTTTTTCCCGGTGAAAACTATTCAACGTAATTTTGCTGGCGCGGGCGGCGGATAGCGCATCACCAGCACCGCTACAATTAATCCGCGCAGCGCGAGAGTTGTTCCGGCGATGATGAGCATCGGTTGTACCCATCGCAAAATCACATGCGAAAGCGCCAGCATAATCAGCCCAACAATAATTAATGATGCGCCGCGCACGATGGCGATCGAACGCGGGCCGGAACTCCACACCGCCGCAACAGCGCCATAAGCCACAAGCAGTCCGGCCAATAAAATCCACGTCATCGAGCGCGGATTGAAATAGTAATGTCCGGTGAACGCGGCCCAGGCGAGAAGCGCGCCGAGCAGCACAAAGACGACTTCGTTCATCAGGCGGAAAAGTTGGGTGGTGCTGGTCACGGTTTCAGACTCGTTCGATTTTCACGTGCTCGACGATCACGGGCTTCTTCGGACGATCGCCGGAATCCTTGCTGACCTTGGAAATTTTCGTGGCGATGTCCATGCCTTCCACAACTTCACCGAAGATCGAATGCTTGTTATCGAGCCAGGGAGTTGCGGCGACGGTGATGAAGAATTGGCTGCCGTTGGAATTCGGGCCGGAATTCGCCATGGAAAGTTTTCCGGGCTTGTCATGCCGCAGCGAAGGATGAAATTCATCTTCAAATTTAAATCCGGGATGTCCTGTGCCGGTGCCGAGCGGGCATCCGCCTTGAATCATGAAGTCAGGAATCACGCGGTGAAATGTGAGTCCGTCGTAGAAAGGCCGCTTCGCTTTTGCGGCGATTTTAATATCGACAAATTCTTTGGAGCCTTCGGCGAGGCCCACGAAATTCGCTACCGTCTTCGGCGCTTCTTTATCAAATAGACGGACAACAATATTTCCTTCCGACGTTTCAAAAATCGCGTAGGTTCCTGGCGCGCGCTTTGCTGATTCGGCCATTCGATTCTCTCCATTCGCCGCGTTCTGCGTTCGCGCGGTGAGCACGAATTATCACGCAGGTGCACAGCGGAAGCAAACACCGCGGACGAAAATAAATGCCGCGCAAATTTTCGCCGATCGCGCTTGTGTTACCAGCCCGCGCGCTTGCGCAGCGCAGTGATGTGCGCCACGTGATGACGTCCGTGCCATTCGTAAAGCGCGAGTAGATCATCCAATGACATGGTGCCGTGCTCCGGATGGCGAACGTTGCGATTGAAATCAATTTCGCGAACGGTTTCCAGCAACATCACCCAGCGTTTATGAACGCC
>DASYNR010000381.1:0-12134 GCA_036008485.1 Candidatus Acidiferrales bacterium
TCCGCTGTGGTTTCTGATGGCGTCCGCCGTAATGTTTCTGCTGATCGGTTGCGCGAACGTGGCGAATCTTTTGTTGGCGCGTGGAGTTGCACGCCAGCGCGAAATTGCAATTCGCATCGCGATTGGCGCACGCCCTGCGCGAATTGTTCGCCAACTTCTAACAGAGACCTGTGTGCTCGCCCTGGTTGGAGGTTTCGGCGGATATGTGCTCACCGTAATCGCGTGGAAGATACTTCCAGCGATTGTTCCGGTCAGCATTCCTCGGCTGGCGGCGGCCCGAGCTGACTCCTCGGTTCTCGGCTTTGCCATCGTCGTCGCTCTCATCAATGGTTTTCTGTTTGGAATGATGCCCGCGCTTCGTGCCGGTTGGACGCGAGTCATTGCCTCTAATCAATTCGGCGCACGCGGGAATGTCGCAGGGAAAGGCGATCGAATAAGAAGTTCGCTTATCGTTGCCGAAGTAGCGATCGCCGTCACGTTGGTAATCGCCGGCGGACAATTATTGCAAAACTTTTTTGATTTGCTTCGCACCGATCCGGGATTTCAAGCGAATCATATTCTCGCGTCCGTAATTATTCCGGAGCGCCTGCAATACACAACTCCCGAATCGCGCGAAGTTGTTTATAGACGATTTCTCGATGCGGTTCGCGCGCTTCCCGGCGTCGACGGCGCCGGGACCGTGGATGCGCTTCCATTCAGCGGAGAAAATGACGGCGGGCTAATCACTGCGAACGGATCTGATGTAAGCGATCCGAATCATCAGACACTCGCGGAGATCGACACGGTCAGTCCAGAGTATCTTCAGACGATGGGTGTCCGCCTTTCCAAAGGCCGTTGGTTCCGCGAAGAAGACATGAACAAGTCCAGTGACGTAGCGATTGTGAACGATGTTGTGGAGGCACACTTATGGCCTGGCCAAAGTGCAGTTGGTAAACGGATCTGCGTTTATTGCACGCCGGAAAAGCCAGACAACTGGAAGCAGGTAGTCGGCGTCGTTTCAAGCGTTCGGCATGTCACGATGGAGGGCCCGCCGCCCGCCAGCGTCTATCTCTCAGCGGCGGCGTTTGAACGGGCGCAATTTCTCGTCGCACGAACCGACTGGCCTTCAGGCGAAATGGAGAAAGCAATTCGGCGCGCCATCGCCGGGGTGGATCCAAATCAGCCGGTCTTCCTGAGCGTTTCGATGCAGACGCTGATCAGTGACTCGCTCGCGGATCGCCGCTTTATCATGATGTTGCTTGCCATCTTTGGATGTCTCGCGCTCGCGATGTCCGGCGCGGGCGTTTATGGAGTTACTTCCTACCTCACTTCGCGAAGAACACAGGAGATCGGGCTTCGCATGGCGCTTGGTGCAACGCCGGGCAATGTACAGTTTCTAGTTTTTCGTCAGGCATTCACAACTGCCACGATTGGACTTGCGATCGGCCTGGGCGCGTCATTCGCACTGATGCGCGCGTTACGCGGAGTGCTGGCGGCATTCCATTTCGGAAATCTCGGCGACGCGTCCATCGGCGTCGGCCTTGTCGCTGGGTTCGCAGCGCTCGGTTGCTGGCTTCCTGCGCGACGGGCGGCGCAACTCGACCCCATGTCCGCGCTGCGGCAAGAATAGACTTCAAGCTACGGCATCGCCTTGACACTGCGTTCCAGCTCGCCATAATCTTCTGCGCGTCTTTACACGGTGGGCAAACGGCTACGCGCATCTGAACATTTCATGCCAAACAACAAAAATACGCGCGCTGCTCAGAAATCTGTTTCGCAAACCGCGCCGCAAGTCGTTTCGGAAATTGCAAAACAAAACTTTTCCCCGTGGATGAAACGCATTTGCGTTGCCGCATCACTTCTTGTCGTGACCCTCTGCGCGTACTCCAACTCTTTCCGCGCCGGTTTTCCGCTCGATAACGATCCGCTCATCCTGCAAGATCCGCGCGTTCATGCGGTCACGTTTGAAAATGTTTCGCAGATCGTCAACCGTCCCGCTTGGATCATGCCGCCGGAGAAAGGTTTGTACCGCCCGCTCACGACACTGACATATCTTTTTAATTACGCTGCGCTCGGAAACGCCGACCGCCCTTTGGGCTATCACTACATCAACTTCTTGATTCACTTCGCGAACGTGCTGCTCTGTTACGGTCTTGCGCTGAGCGTGCTGCGCAAATTTTGGCCTGCGATATTTATAGCTGCGATTTGGGCGGTTCATCCGGTGCTCACGGAATCCGTCACTAATATTATTGGACGCGCCGATTTGCTCGCCGCGTTCGGCGTGCTCTGCGCATTGTGGATGTATGGGATGAGCAGGGAATCGACGGGCGCGCGCCGCATCGCGTGGCTGATTGGAGTGTCGATCGCAACGGCAATCGGAATATTCTCAAAGGAAAGCGCCATCGCGATTCTCGGCGCAATCGTGCTTTGGGAAATCACGTGGTGGAAGGACCGCAGTCATATCCGGAATTTCCTTTACGGCTTCAGCGCCGCCGCTTTGCCGATCATCGCATTTCTGATTCAGCGCTCGGTCGTACTTGCGCGTTCAACCGTTCCGGTATTTCCCTATGCGGATAATCCGTTGCTCGGCGCGGAATTTTTCGCTGCGCGTCTGACGGCGATCAAAGTATTGGCGCAGTATCTTTGGATATTTATCTGGCCGGCAAAGCTTTCCTGGAATTACTATTACTCGGAAATTCCTTTGGCACATGGAACTTTGCAGGACTGGATCGCGGGGTTTGTCATAGTTGCGGCAGTCGTTGGCGTATGCATCGCGTTTCGGCGGAACCGCATCGTGTTTTTTTTCGCGGCATTCGCATTCGTCGCGCTGATTCCAGTTTCAAACTTGCTGATTTTAATCGGCAGCATCATGGCGGATCGGTTTCTGTATTTGCCGGCGATCGGCCTCGCCGCGTGTGTTGTGATTTGCGTCTATGCGCTCAGCGATCGTTTGAAGATTCGGGCACTCGCGCCGATTCTTTTGGGAATATTGATCGTCGCCCTCGGCACCCGTACATGGACGCGGAATTTAGACTGGCAGGATAACTCCACTTTGCTGGAAGCGGGAGTTCGCGATACTCCGAATAGTTTTGCCAGCCACTTCGCCCTGGCGACAAATTTGTATTTGTCCGACGCAAGCCATTCCAATTTGGATCGCACGATTTCCGAAGCAGAAAAAAGTTTGGCGATTCTCGATCCGCTCCCCGATTCGCAGAATTTTGAGGACGCCTACGCGAACGCCGGAACCTACTATCAGTTAAAAGGGGACTTGCTTCAGAAGAACTCCGCCGCTGGAATGTCCGGCGCGTCGCAGGAAAGCGTTGCGGCATATCAGCGAGCGCTGCAAATTCTTACGCGAGGCGCCGCGATCGGCGAAAGTTACGACCACCAACTTCGCGCTAGAGAAATGGCGCGGGGAAAGTCCGATTCGGATATTCCGCATTTCGGATCAAAATCTTTGTATCCCGAACTTGCGCTGACGTACTTCCGATTGGGCGAGACGCAAAATTCTTTCGACGCGATCCACCGCGCGTTGATCGTCGATCCGGAACAGCCCAAAACTTTTGTGACGCTGGCGCGCATTCTGCTTTCCGAAAAACGGAATGACGAGGCTGCGGTTGCGCTCGTCGAGTCCTTCATGTCATCCGGCGATAAGAATCTTCTGGGCCCGCTCGCCGAACTCTATCGCAGTGGACTTGATACGAAAGGCTGCGCGTTTTCCCAGGACGCAAGCGGAATTTCACTGAATACCTTTTGCGAGCCGGTTCACAATCACATCTGCCGCGCAAAAGCTGAACTAATCCGCGTCTATACGGAAGCAAATCGCCGCGATTTGATTGACGATATCAAGGCGCGCACAGCCGCGGATACTTCCTGCCCCGATACTCGACAAAAATAAAAAGCGGGCAGACTTCGCATCGTGAAATCTGCCCGCCGTGAATCGATGCCTGCAACAGCCGCTATTGCGTCACAGTTTTTGCGGCGTCGCCGACCTTAAATCCGGTGCCGGAAATAATCACTCCGACCGCCGATTTCGCGTCAACATCGGTAATTTTAATTACTCCGACCGGCGCCGTCATCCTGCGAATCACCTGACCGGTTGCGGGATCTTTCACCTCGCTGGTCACGCGCTCGATGTGCATTTCGTCGCCGACTTTCAGTCCGGTTGCCGATCCGACGTTGAGCACAATCTGTCCGCCATCAACCGCGGCCACCAATCCTTGCACAACTATTGTGCGGCCCACCAATTTCGGAGCGCCGGCAACAAGTTCGCCGCTCAGTTGAGTAACCGCCACCTTCACCGCTTCCCCGATAATGGTCTGCTGAAAATTGCTGTCTCCAAAATTCACGTTTCCGCCGCCGAATCCGCTCCACCCGCCGCCACCGCCGGTCAGGGAAGTGCTCTCGCGCGAGGATTCGCCCATACCTTCCGCCGGAACCAGAATCTCCGCCGTGTCTATGTCTATGATGTGTGCGCTTATGCCAACGATCGCTTTTGTCTTCGAGTGTCCGACGTCGCCAACGCCAAGCCTTCCGAGTCCTCCACCCAGGCCCCCGACATTCGTCGTCTTTTTGTCACTTCCAAATTGTGTAATTTTCCCGACGATGATCGCATCTACGCCGAGGATCTTGCCGATCTTCGCGGCCGTCGCCGGATTCGCGCGGTCACTATTCGAGAAATTCTGCTCTTTCAGAATTTTGTCAATGTTTTCGCGATCGATCACACGATAGGTGCCGTCTTTCAGCAGATAGTTGATCAGCAAATCCGTGATTCCTTTTCCGACGTCCACGTTGCTGCCGAACATCGCCGAAGAAGACGATTGCACTGTTGCGAAATCGAAATCACAAACGGCCACGAGTTTCTTTCGCGGAGCCGGAGTCTGCGCGGCTGCCACGGAAGCCGTCACGCCGGCGGAATTCGCGGCGAGAGATTGCGCGTCAACGCGCATCGCCAGAAAAACACACATGACCAGGAAAGCTCCCAACACGCTTTTCGTGATTGTCTTCATTTGCAGATTCTCCTATTCGCGGTGTCCAATCGGATTTCGTTCACGTCTATCTTCGCCAGGCTGCGCAACAAATTCCGTGCAGCCACGGAAAATATACAAAACTTGGCTGTTCTTGTCCGCGAATCTTAGCCACGGACGGTTCCAAGTGTCAATAAGCGAGTTCGATTGTTCTCAACTTTTCTCGTGCCGCCCTGCCCAGGCCTATTCGCCGATTCACGAATCACTTCGCCTACTACGCACAGTAGTTTTCATCACGAATTCACTTTCCGTTTACAGGCGGTGAGGAATGATCGGTTAGCTTTTGCGCCTCGCGGTTTTTGACAGCCCGCAATTCCTACATGGAGGAAAACGAATGCGTTTTGTACGGTCGCTTCTTTCTGCCGTTCTAGCAGCTTTGTTGGTCACGTCTCCGCTTGTCGTTCGGGCGGACGATCAGTTCACCGAAACCGGACACGCAGTAAAACATGTACTTCTCATCAGCGTAGACGGATTGCACGCTCTCGATCTTTCAAACTATGTCGCGTCTCACGGCGATTCGACACTCGCGGCACTCAGCCGTAACGGTGCCACTTATACAAATGCATCCACGTCCACTCCGTCGGACTCTTTTCCGGGACTTGCATCGCTCGTAACCGGAGGATCGCCAACGACCGCCGGTCTCTGGTATGACGACACTTACAACCGCAAGCTTTCTCCACCTCGCCAGACTGACGGCCTCGGCAATCCTGGCGGAAACTGCCCGGGGACCATCGGGACGAACGTTGCGTGGGATGAGTCGATTGACAAGGACCTGACAAAATTGAACGGCGGAGGCGGTATCAACCCGAATTTCCTGATCCGCGATCCGAATAACGGATGCCAGACCATCATGCCGCATCAATATCTGCGCGTGAACACAATTTTCGAGGTTGTGAAGGCCAATGGCGGGACAACTGCCTGGACCGATAAGCACCCCTCATATGAATGGACGAACGGACCAAGCGGCAAAGGTGTGGACGACTTTTACGGCCCGGAAATCAATTCCATTCCGGTTGCTCTTCCTCAGATTCAGGGCTGCGGCACCGTAGCATTTCCGGATACCACTCCGGACGACGGTTGGACGACCGATTTCCGTAATATTCAGTGCTACGATTTGCTGCACGTTCAAGCAGTGATTAATCAGATTGACGGCTTCACGCATGATCGTTCCGCGCGCGCTCCCGTTCCCACGCTATTCGGAACGAATTTTCAAGCGGTGAGTGTCGGCGAAAAGTTGAAGCAGTCTCCTACGAATCCCAGCATCCTCGGCGGCTACGCCGATGTACTCGGCACTCCAAATGAAGGTCTCGCCAGCGAACTCGACTTCGTGGATCAATCGCTGGGCCTGATCGTTGCCGAACTGAAAAAGGAAGGCCTCTACGATTCCACCGTGATCATCATCGGAGCAAAGCACGGCCAATCGCCGATTGACATCACCAAGCGCGTCGGAATCGGCGGTGGCCAGCCAACTGCTACAATTGGCGCTGCCGATGCGTTTGACATCTCTGACGATGGCTCTCTCATCTGGCTCACGGATCAGGAACTCACTTCCAGCGTGGTCGCAAATCTCAGCAAGCCCGCCAATCAGGCAGCGCTCGGCATTCAGGAAATTTTCGCCGGGCAGTCGCTGCGCAATAAGTTCAATGATCCTGGTGATGATCCTCGGACGCCGGACATCATCCTGAAGGTAAACACCGGCGTAATCTTTACTGGAGGATCGAAGATCGCCGAGCACGGCGGATTTAACGAGGATGACGTGCATGTCGCGTTGCTCGTATCCTTCGCCGGTATGGAACAACAAACCATCAAGACGCCCGTCACGAATCAACAAGTGGCGGCGACGATCATCAAAGTGCTGGGTTTCGACCCGAACCAACTCCAGGCCGTTCAGAAGGAACAGGTGAATGTTTTGCCGTTCCTTTTTTCGGGAGGGAATTGACTCCCGGGTCGTGAAATAGTTGTCTCTTAAGATGTGGACTTGAAAACCGGCGGGCGCTGCGGTGCGCTCGCCGGTTTTCTTTGTTTTATGCGGACCAAAACGAACAGACAAAGGCGTTTGGTGCATCCAACCGAGCGGAGCGTTGCATCGAAGCGCTTATGCGACGCTCCGGCGTACACCTTTTGCGATGAAAGGCCTCGGATGGCGAGCACGGAAACAAAGACCCGGCGCGTGTTCAACTCGGCGAAGAAGTTTTTATATTCAGCATTCTTGTTTTTCACATTGATTGGCGCGGCTTCCGCGGGACAGCTTCCGGATTCAAAAGACCCGGCCATGCCGCAATCTGCGGGACAATCAACTTCTCAGACGCCGGCTGCTCAAGCACCGCGACAGGAAACCACTCATCAGATACCTACGATGGCGGATCAGACGATCGGTTTGCTTTCTCGCCGGTCAATATTTTTCCCCGATTTGGCAACGACGCTGAAGCCACTCAGCGCAGAACAGAAATTCAAGTTGTCTCTGGATCAGACGATTGCCCCTTCCACGCTTGTAAGCGCAGTGGTGGTGGCGGGATATCGTCAGGCTGAAAATACCTATCCCGGATATGGACAAGAATGGGGCGGATACGGAAAAAGGTTTGGCGCTGCCATGGCCAATTCCGCGTCGACGAATTTTCTGGGATCGTTTTTGATCCCCTCATGGTTGCATCAGGACCCGCGATATTTTATCTCGCTGCGGCCAAGTTTCCGAAAGAAAATGGAATATGCGCTAACTCGCCAGATCATTACGCGAACAGACGATGGACGATCAACTTTTAACTGGTCCCGCGTGATTGGAGTAATTGGAGCGGAAGGCATCGCGAATATTTATCTGCCGGCGGAGGAACGCACCGTGGGCAAAACGTTTGAACGCTCCGGAATTCGCTTCGGAATCGGCATTGGCACCACTCTGCTGAAGGAATATTGGCCAATGATATTTAAGAAATTAGGCGTAGCGCCTGTTGGCGGGAATGGAATTCCGTAGACCGCACACAGTTGGTATGGGCCGAGCGGTTGTCGGAAGCACTCTACGATTTCAAGTCTTGCATCAAAACTCGTCCGAAAGCGTTGTCCCGAATCCGGCTAGCCACCGCCTCAATATCTTCCGAAAGCGACCGGTCCGCCTCCAGCGTCGGCGAAACCGCGCGGACAATGTCCACCGCGCGCTGTGATTCCGGCCCTGTGCGAAGTGGCGCGAGCAAATCGATGCCCTGGCACGCGGCCAGTAATTCAATGGCTATGATGCGTTGCAAATTCGCGATCATCGGCGCCAGCCGGCGCGCGGCAGCCATGCCCATGCTCACGTAATCTTCTTGATCGCCGGAAGTGGGAATTGAGTCTACGGAATGCGGCGTGGACATCGCTTTTAATTCGCTGGCGAGCGAGGCCGCAGCAACTTGCAGAATCATAAATCCGGAATTCAGTCCGGGATTGCGCGTAAGAAATGCCGGCAACAGGCTCGTCTGCGGATTCGTCATGTACGCGATGCGCCGCTCGGAAATTCCGGCGAGCGTTGCAATTGCCACGGCAATTTGGTCGGCAATCATAGCCAGCGGCTGGCCGTGAAAATTTCCTCCGCTCAGAATTTCGCCGCCATCGGTAAACACTAGCGGATTATCTGTGGCGCTGTTCAATTCCACCTGCGCGATGGACTGCGCGTTCAGCAAAACGTCGCGCGCTGCTCCGTGAACTTGCGGAGTGCAGCGAAGGCTGTAAGCGTCCTGCACCCGCGGATCTTTTTCTGCATTGCGGTGCGATTCGCGAATCTGGCTGCCTTCGTTCAGACGAATAATATTTCGCGCGGTGATCGCGGCGCCCGGATGCGGGCGCGCGGACATGATTCGCGCGTCGAACGCCGCGGGACTTCCGCGAAGCGCGTCAAGCGCAAGCGCCGCGGCGATGTCCGCGACGTCGCAAAGTATATGAGCATCGCGCAGCGCCAGAGAAATCAGCGCGAGCATTCCTTGTGTGCCGTTCAGTAATGACAGACCTTCTTTTGCTTCGAGAACGAGCGGAGTAATTCCAGCGCGCTTCATCGCTTCAGCGCCGGTCAGACGTTCGCCTTTGAAAATCGCGTGCCCTTCGCCGATTACGACGGCAGCCAGATGCGCAAGTGGCGCGAGATCTCCGGACGCTCCGACAGAACCTTGAGAGGGAATTGCCGGATGCACTCCGCGATTCAACATTTCGCAAAGCGTTTCGACAATCAGCGGGCGAACTCCGGAAAAACCTTTAGCTAAAGTGTTCGCGCGAAGAAGCATCATCACGCGCGTTTCAGTCTCGGAGAGCGGAGCACCGACTCCGCAACAGTGGCTACGAACCAAATTCAGTTGCAGTTGGCGGACTTGTTCCTGCGAAATGCGCACCTCGGCGAGCTCGCCGAATCCGGTGTTCACTCCGTAAGCCGTTTTGCCGGAGATGACGACGCGGTCAACAACGGCTCGTGAGGCCAGCATTTTTTCGTGCGCATGCGGCGCAAGCGCGACGTTCGCCGGCGGTTGCTGCGCTAGATTTGTTGTTTGAGTCGACGTCGAGACGCGCGAAACAGAATAGACGTGAATGAATGTTAGGGAATTGCCGTCGAGTTGGATTGCCAGTTGAGTAGTGGACATTTTATTTGTGTGAGTGACTGCCGATCGCAGCCGCGGTTCCCGCGTGCTTGTCGGAGCTAAACAGTTTTCTGTAAGCGTCCGGAAGCGATTTCGAGCGGCCGAGCTTGTCGCAAATCACGTGAACAGTTTCTCCGGTGGCGAGAAGTTCGCCGGATTCTGCGTTCACGATTTCATACTCGAAAGTTATTTTGCGGCTGCCGGCTTCCGCGATCCTCGTTCGTACGCGAAGCAAATCGTCGTAACGCGCGGGCCGCTTGAAGCGGCATTTGCATTCACCCACCACGATGAAGCAGTCGTCCTTTTCTTCCATATCCTTGTAGACGACGCCGAGCTCGCGGAATAGTTCCACGCGGCCAATTTCAAACCAAATAAAAAAGTTGGAATGGTAAACGACGCCCATCTGGTCGGTTTCGGCGTAGCGCACGCGCACAGTTGCTTCGTGAAAGTCGGTCATTATTATTGTCGGGATTCTCGCGCAGAAGTTTAACAGAGCTTCGTGGTGCGCGTCATTTGCCGGGCCAACCTATTTTCCTGGCCAAATCGGCCTGCGCTTTTCTAGGAATGACGAAAGCCCTTCTTGAAAGTCCGCGGTCGCGCGAATGCTGGCGTTTTCTGCGATCGCGCGGGCCAGCGCCGCGTCCACTTCAGCGGCCGCGGATTCGGTCAGCAGGCGCTTGGTTCGTTCTATGCTGCTTGGACTGGACTCGACAAGTGAGGCGGCGTAAATGCGTGCGGCGTCCATTAATTTTGCAGGTTCAACGATGTGATTTACGAGCCCAATTTGTTTGGCTTCTTCGGCGGTAAGAATGCGTCCCGTGAGCAGAAGATCGCGTGCGCGCTTGTCGCCAATTTGGCGAATTAGAAAAACGGAAACAATTGCGGGAATAAATCCTATGCGTACTTCCGTGTATCCAAATTTCGCTTCAGGAACAGCAATCGTAAAATCGCAAAGCGTGGCGATGCCGCAGCCGCCAGCGATGGCCGCTCCGTTCACAGCGGCGATCAGCGGCTTGGGATACGACCACAGGCGCCGAAACATCGTGGCCATGCGCCGCGAATCTTCCAAGTTCTGCGTGGGCGATTGCTGCGCCAGATTTTTCAACGCGTCCAAATCCATGCCGCTGCAAAATGCGCTGCCCGAACCGGTGATGATTACGGCGCGCGCGCCGGTGTGTTCAATCTCTGCGAGCGCGGCAAGAAGTTCTTCAATCATCTGCGCGGAAATTGCATTCCGCTTTTCCGGGCGAGTGAGCGCGATCGTTGCGACCGCCCCTTCGTGTGTCAGCGCTAGAGTTTGGTAACTCACTGAATTACCTCAGAAGTAGAAAATTCGCGGCGAATGCGCTGCGTCAATTTCAGTATCGGCTCAAGCGCGGCTGGCGCGATGCCGGTATTTACGCCGCGTGCAGCGAGAGTTCCCAGAACAGTCTCAGTTGGAATATTCCCGACCAAATCGTCACCAGCAAACGGACATCCGCCAAGCCCAGTAAGTGCGCCATCAAAGCGGCGGCACCCAGCTTCATATGCGGCGGCAACTTTTGCGGCGGCATCTTCAGGTCGGCTGTGCAAGTGAACGCCAAGTTCAATTCCGGCGACGCATCCTTTTACTGCACGGTACAGTGCCCCGACTTGTTCGGCGTTCGCCGAGCCTGCTGTGTCAGCCAGCGAAACGCTTTTCACGCCGATATCTTTCAGCCAGAAAAGCGTGTCCTCCACAAGTTCCGGCCCCCACGGCTCGTCGTACGGATTACCAAATGCCATGGAAATATAAATAACGTGATCGCGATTCGCCTCCTTCGTCGCCTTGCGAAGGTGCTCAACCAGCGCGCGCGATTCTGCGCGGGACATATTAGCGTTTGCGCGTCGAAAATATGCGGAGATGGAATAAGGATAGCCAAGCGTCGTGACGCCCGGAGTCGCCAGCGCGCGCTCAATGCCGCGTTCGTTCACAACGATTCCAATAATTTCAGGCGCAGGCTTATCAGCCGGCAGGGAAGCGAGAAAGTTCTTCATCACTTCTTCGCTGTCCGCCATTTGTGCAACTTTCGGCGAGACGAAACTTACTGCGTCGATGTGCCGAAACCCAGCGTTGACGAGCGCCAACAAATATTCCACTTTGCGCGCAGTCGGAATGTTTTTCTCAAGGCCCTGCCACGCATCTCTAGGGCATTCAATTATTTTTACGGGTTCTGATGTCATTTGTATCGGCTCGTGAAGGGAACTAGGTTTGCAGTACGCCCGTCTTAAATTCTTTCACTTCCGGATTCAGCGCCGCCGCTTCCAGTGCCCATATCAACGCCTCTCGGGTATGCGCAGGATCAATAATTGCATCCACCCACAACCGCGCGGCCGCATATCGCGGATCGGTTTGATGCTCGTAAGTTTTCCGCGTCGAATCGCGTAAATCTTTCTTATCTTTGTCCGAAAGTTTTTTGCCTTCGCGTTCCAGTTGCTTAATGCGAATCTCGACGAGAGTTCCCGCCGCCGCATCTCCGCCCATGACAGCGTATCGCGCCGTAGGCCACGCAAAAACAAA
>DASYNR010000382.1:0-7849 GCA_036008485.1 Candidatus Acidiferrales bacterium
TGCAGGACTTCCAGGACATCGGCGTTGAGATTCGTAGCCAGTATTTGCTGGGCTATATTCCCTCGAACGGTTTGACCGATGGGAAATATCGCAAGGTGAAGATTGAAGTTCCCGGGCATAAAGAGTTGGAAGTGCGTTCGCGCAAAGGGTATTACGCGGTGGCGCCGAGCGCGGGAGTTACGACGAGTCCGACAGGGAATTAGAGACGACAAGTTATTTCGGTTGAGGGAGCAGCGATCCCGAATGAGAATGTCGGGCGCTCGCGCGAAACTCCCGCGCTATTGATCGTCCGTTGTTTTTGCGTAGTAACCCTTGCGAGTGAGCGCTTTGTCGTCTTTGTTGCTGACGTCCACCCTTAATTTCCTGTAGGTGCCGTCGAGCTTGGTGTTGGTCGGATAGTAGCCCAGGGAATATTCGGTTCGTAGTTCTTCGGAAATTTCGTCGAAGGCCTTCAGCAAATCTTTGCTGTTATGTACGTCAATCGTTCGGCCGCCAGTTTCATCCGCGAGTTTTTTCGCCGCACTGAAATTAGCCCCGCCGAATCTGCGATCGTAAACGACGAGCATGTGGATCACTGTGTCGGCGCGTTGCGCGGCCTCGACTGCTTCTTGCAGGCTGATCTTGCTGCCATTGTCGTCGGCGTCAGTCAGGATGATGAGCGCTTTGCGTCCGGCTTCCGACGCCATTTTGTCGTGGCAGGCCAGGTAAACGGCATCATAGAAATTTGTGCCACCAGAGCCGCTTGTGGGTAGCGGGCCCGCGGTGGTTCTGCCGGCGCTGCTCGGAGCGTTGATTCTGGCGCGGCGGATGGCGCGATTGAGTTCTGAAAGATCGCCTGTCCAGTCCGCGAGCATGTCCACGTCCGTGTCAAATGTGATGACCAGCGCTTCGTCCTTTTTCTGCAAAACGCGCTGAAGAAACTGGATAGCGGCTTGCTGCTCGGCACCGATCATTTCGGCTTCGCTGCCGCTGGTGTCAATCAGAAGGCCCATAGTGAGGGGCAGAGTTCTTTCTTTGGCAAAGAAAGCCACCTTTTGCTCGACATTGTCTTCATATATCTTGAAGTCATTCTGTTCCAGGTTGGAAACGATGCCCTTGTGATTATCGCGCACTGTGGCGTAGAGGCTGACGAGTGAAACGCCTACCTTGATGGCCTGGTCCTGCGGGGAGGCGTGAACGCCCGCCGTAGCCGGCCGCGAAGCTGGAAGAATGGTCAATCCGGCGCACAAAACGATCAGCGCGAACAAAAAAGCCGTGGAACGAAAGCGCATAGTATAATTCTCCCTAGATTATCTCCGTGGAGTTTGGATGCACATGAGCCAAAAGGAGATGCGCGAGCATCATACGGTGAGCGGACCCCAATGAAAAGTCTACGCCAAACTCTCGCTCTGGCAACAGTGATCGCACTCGTGCTACCGCTTTCCGGGCTGGCGCAGCAACTTCCGCCACCACCTCCGCCGACGCAGCCGGGACAATTGGCGCCGCCTCCGGCACAGACGCAAACGCAGGCACAGCAATCTCAGGCACTACAACAAAAGCCGCCGTCGATTGTGTCGCGTTCGGAGGAAGTGCTGGTGCCCGTAACTGTGAAATCTCAAAACGGAGACATGGTTACGTCGCTGCGGAAAGAAGATTTTCGGATATTTGAGGATAACGTCGAGCAGAGAATCACGAATCTAAAGTCGGATCCGGTCCCGATATCCGCCGTAATTCTGCTGGACGATTCTTTGAAAAAGAAGCCGCAGGATCAATTGCAGGCGAGCATACGTGCGATTGCCGGCGGCTTTGGAGTGAAGGATGAAGCGGCGATCTTCCGTTTCGATCAATTTCCGCAGCAACTGACGGATTTTATTTCCGATCCGGATGAGCTGCTGACGCAACTGGGACGCGTTCAAGTATCCGGCGGGGAAGTGGCCAAGCCGGATTATTCCGCTACGGCTCCGGCGCCCCAGATCGGGGCGCCAGGCGGCACTGGCTTGCCCGCGAATCCCCCGGTGCAACTGTGGGGAGGGAACGGGATCAAGAGCATCAATGACGCGGTGTACGCCGCGGCGCAGTTGCTGCGCACTCGAGCGCATGACAACCGCAAGATTATTTTCCTGGTTTCAGATGGAGTGGATTCGCGCGGAAGCAAATACAGCCTGGAAGACACTGTTAGAATGGCGCTGCAGGCCGAAGCTGCGGTGTATTCGATTGGTGTCGGCGTACCGGTTGCGGATAAGTTCCACACCGTACTAAGGACGTTTGCCACGCAGACAGGCGGCGACATTTTTTTTGCGTCAAGCAGCGCGGATTTAGAAAGATTTTATTCGCGGATTGCGGACCAGGCGCGCAACCAGTATACGCTTTCCTATCAGCCCGATCATAAGGACCGCGTCGTCACGTATCACAGGATTGAAGTTCGCGTGAAGTTGCAGAACTTGAGTGTGGAAGCGCGGCAAGGATATTTCTCGGCGCCGTCGCCTTAAAATTTTCCGCGGAATTTTTCTTGACTTCCGTTTTCGCGGCTCGTATAGATGAATGTGGGCACGCGCTCTATTTTGTGCGGAGCGCGAGAATGCTCCGGAGGAGAATCGTTCGGTTGTAGTTTTGCGCGAAGTAAATTTGAACTAAATTTTCAAAAAAGGGCGCGTTTCGCGGATGCGATTCGCGCCTTTTCTTTTTGCGCCTTGAGATAAAACTGTTAGCTAACCTTCGGTTGGAATTAGCTGTTGCTCGTGTGCCGGGCAAATCGGACGGAATGCGCAATTGCGGCATTTGAAAAGGCCGGGATCGGGTGCAAATTCGCCGGCGCGGATGTTGGCGGCGGTTTCCAGTATTGCCTGACGAGTTTTCTTCAGGTCTTTGTCGTCGCGCGAAGTTTCCACGCGGGAATTATCCGCAAGATAGTGGAATACCAATCGCGCAGGTGTGAATTCCAGAATTTCTGTGGCGGCCAGCGCGTAGATACTGAGCTGGAAATCTTTCTTGGCGTCTTCGGCTGTGCGCGGGCGGCCGGTCTTGTAGTCCACAATTTCGCGTTCGTCTTCGCCGAAGCGATTGATCTGGTCCATGCGTCCGGTGACGACGATGTTATCTTCCATCGGCAATTCAAAAGTTTTTTCCTGCGCTTCAATTTCCTGTGGCGCGGCAATCATGCCGGAATGGAAAATGCGGAGCTGGTCGATGCCGTCCTGCTTGTAACCCTCCTGCTGATAATCGTCCTCGAATCCGGCAGGCGTCCATTCGCGCTCGAAAATCGTGATCACTTCGTCGAAGGCAACAACGCGTCCTTTGCGGATTTCGCCGAGAAAATGTTTGATAGTGGTGTGCATCACGCTGCCGAAGCTCATAGCGGCGTGCGGACCGGAACGCAATTTCCAAAGTGTGCTGAACAAATATTTCTGAGGGCAGGTTTTGTATGTGTCTATGGCGGAGGCGCTGAGCTGCAATGGCTCCGGCACGGGCGGATGAAAGTCGCGGGCCCATTGCGCAATTTCGGAAAATACTTTTGCATTGGTGTTGCTCACGCCGAACAATTCGGATTGAACTTTTTTCGGTGAAGTTTCTGCGTTAGCTGTGATTTGAGGCGGTGCCGCTTCGGATTCGGGTGGCGGAGCGAGGCGTTCGAGATCACGTCGGGTGAGCGAGGCGTTTTCGATGATGTCGTCGAGAAATGTGGACGGTTTGTTGCGCTTGTTATCGACGACGGCGGTGAGCGTTAAACGCTCGCGAGCGCGTGTTAGCGCCACATAGAAGAGGCGGCGCTCTTCTTGAACGTGAAAGTCGCCGCGCGGACGCGCTTCCTTCATTAGATCGTCTGGAAATTCCAGGACCGGCTTCTTTGCGTAGATCGGGAATGCTCCGCGCGTGAGACGCAGTATGAATACGTGATCGAATTCGAGGCCCTTTGCGGCGTGGACGGTCATCAACTGGACCGCATCTTTTCCCATTTCTTCGGTGAGGGAAATTTGCCCGCCGGCCTGCTGGAAAAGATCGAGATACTCGACGAATTCCGCGAGGTGTTTCGTTTCGCTTTTCGGTTCCCATTCGCGGATGAATTGGGCGAGGCGTTCGTGATAGACGCGGAAATCGGGACCGGCCTGCACGCCGAGATCGAGTTCGCTTGCGAGTTCGGCGAATAATTCGGCGGCGGGAAGTTTTCGCGAGCGCTTGCGCATGCGCGTGACGAAATCCACAAGTTCGCGTGCGCGCGCGTCAGTGCCGAGTCCTTGTGCCAGCGCGACGTCAGCTGTGGTGGCGACGAGCGCATCCCAAAGCGAGTTGCCGCGCGTCTTGGCTGCGCGTTCGGCTAGACGCACGAGATCGGCCGCCGTGAAATTCCATCCGGGCATGGCGAGAACGCGAGCGGCGGCGACGTCGTCAGAAGGCGCCGCGATCAGGCGGAGGTAGGCGATCAAATCGCGCACCAAAGTATTTTCCAGAATGGAAAGATTGCGAATCACGAATGGAATGCGGCGCTTGCTGAGTTCCTGCACGAGCAAATTGCGATGCGTGTGCGAACGGTAGAGCACGGCGAAACTTCGCCATTCCGCCTTCGCGGCGTGAAGGCGCGCGATTTCACTCGCTACCCAGCGCGCTTCTTGCGCGGCACTGACGAGTTCGACGATGCGAACTTTTTCGCCGAGAGGCTTTGAGGCGGTGAGATTTTTTTTCGGAAAGAGATCTGATTTTTCGTTCAGAGAAATAACTTGATTCGCCACGCGTAGGACTCGCTCGCAGGAGCGGTAATTCTGTGTGAGCGCCAGAACCGGCGGCTTTGCGGCCGCTTTCGTGCCGGTCTCCGCGAATTTCTGGATGAAAATTTGGAAGCTGCCGAAGGATGCGCCACGGAAACGATAGATGGCCTGATCGTCATCACCGACGGCGACGATATTTCTGTGTCCTTCGGCGAGGCGCCAAAGCAATTCCAGCTGCGCGATATTTGTGTCCTGAAATTCGTCGACCAAAATGTAGCGAAAGCGCTCGCGAAGACGCGCGGCAAAATCCGGATCGGCGTCAATTTGGCGGACGGTATCGAGAATCATTGATCCGAAAGTGAGCAGGCGGCCTTCGCGCAATAATTGCTCACTGGCGCGATAGGCGCGCGCGATTTCTTGCTGGCGCGCGGCTTCTTCAGCCAGCAGATGCGCGGCATCTGGTTCTAACGTTGAACCGGGAGCGAGCGCGCGACGTGCTTGTGCTGTCAATCCGTCCGCGTATGCCTGATAAACATCCGGCGTGACAAGCTCATCCTGGCAGCGCGAAAAAAACTTTACGAAGTCGCCGAGAAATTGTCCTGGCTCGGAAAGCCTGCGGAACCGATCGAGTTGCAGCAGGCGCAAGTTTCTGCGCAAAAGAATCCAGTGATCGACTTGGTCGAGAACACGCGTGGCCGGTTCGAGTTCAGAAAGAATCGTGGCGCAAAACGCGTGAAACGTGCTGAGTTGAACTTTCTGTCCACGCTCGCCGACGGTTTGCGAAACGCGCCACTTCATTTCACCCGCAGCCTTCTCCGTAAAAGTGAGGCCGAGGATTTGTTCGCCTGCCAAATCCGGCTGCGTTTCCAGCAGATAGCGAATGCGCTCGGTGATCACGCGAGTTTTGCCGGTGCCTGCGCCTGCGATCACGAGCAGCGGGCCTTCGTCATGCAGCACCGCCACGCGCTGCTGCGCGTTCAGAAAATCGGGGATGTGGGCTTCGTCTGTGACGTCAACGAGCTTTGGCATAGTGTGCATAGTAACTGATATGGAGTAAACGAGTCAGCAGCGCTCCAGTGATTCGACAACCTGCTGAGTGCGTCTGACGAAACTCGAGTGGCGTTTGCTTTCGAGTGTTGGCGCGGGCCTTCTCGTTGTCGACTTACGATTGTTAGTTACAGCTCTCGAATTTAGGGTTGGACGGCAATGAAAACGTGATTGGCTCGCTCCACACATTCCCATATATAAGCTCACCAAATGGTGCCCACCGTTTTCGCATCTCTTGCCAATTGCTGTAGTTTCCCAAGGTTTCGACGATAATCCTCAAAAGATGATCTCCCGATCGAAGCGTATGCGGCAACTCGTCGCCATCGCGTTGGCGAGCAGCCATTCCCGCAAAAATTCTGCCGTCGTTCTGGATCGATTCACCGGGAGCCAAAATGGTAAAACGTTTTCCAGGAATGTTGGGATCCTCTGGCTCATCCTTTCCAACAAACTCTGTCACCTGATCCACATTTTCCCAATATTCGTAGTTTCTCTCCGACAGGCTCTTCAGATCGTGCGCGACATAAACGTTGTACTCACCGCCTCCTATGATCTTTTCAACGATAAGTTTCCCCGTCGATTGATTAGTGAAGAGCATGCGAATCGTAAAGACGATGCTAAAGGTCTTGTTATTGTCGCGACAGTATTTCTGATTGAGAATTTCTAGCGTCATCTTCAGAGACGGCGGATTGTCCGCAGGACGTGCGAATATGACGGCGACGGGCAGCGGCAAGAAAACGCTAACTTGCAATACCTTTAATATTAATTTGCTTCGCATAGGCCCTCAGTTTACACCTTGCTTCGAAAAGAGAGGATCGGTGATGCGCGTAGCGGAATTGGTCCCAACCCGTACCCGCGCAGCGTCGAAATTGACCGTCCGTCGCGCCATCCTTATACTAAAGATTCACACATAGGAGCCGCCTGCAATGAATCAGCCCGTAATTTTGAGCGCCGTTCGCACACCGATTGGAAAATTTCAGGGAAGCCTTTCTTCGTTTGCCGCTACGGAGCTTGGCGCGAAAGTTGTTGCCGAAGTTGTGCGACGCGCGGGCATCGAGCCGAACACTGTCGACGAAGTGATCATGGGAAATGTGGTGTCCGCGGGACTGGGGCAGAATCCTGCGCGTCAGGCTGGGTTGCGCGGCGGACTTGATCCGCGCGTTGCGGCAATGACGATTAATAAAGTTTGCGGATCGGGATTAAAAGCTGTTGGTCTGATCGCGCAGGGCGTGCAACTGGACGAAATTCAGATTGGCGTTGGCGGCGGAATGGAAAGCATGTCCAACTGCCCGTATCTTTTGCCGGGCGCGCGGAATGGCTACCGGCTCGGCAACGCCGAAATTATTGACTCGATGATTCGTGACGGCCTTTGGGACGCGTTCAACGATTTTCACATGGGACTGACCGGCGAACTTGTTGCGGAGAAATATAAAATCACGCGCGAAGAGCAGGATCAATTCGCAGTCGATAGTCACAAGAAGGCGCTGCACGCGATGCAGTCTGGATATTTTGATTCGCAAATGCTTCCGATTGAAGTGCCGCAGAAGAAAGGCGCGGCCGTTGTTGTGAATAAAGACGAGTCTCCGCGCGCGGATACTTCCATGGAAACGCTTGCGAAGTTGCGGCCGGCGTTCAAGAAGGACGGCACTGTTACGGCGGGCAACGCGCCGGGAACAAATGATGGAGCTGCGGCCGTCGTCGTTACAAGCGAAGCCAATGCGGCGAAACTTGGAAAAACTCCGATGGCAAAAATTGTTGCGCAGGCGGTGAGCGGCGTTGAGCCGCAGTTGGTGATGATGGCGCCGGTGGAAGCCGTGGAAAAATTGTTGAAGAAAACTGGATGGGATCGCGACCGCGATGTGGACCTCGTTGAACTGAACGAAGCATTCGCTGTGCAGGCCATGGCGGTGACGCGAGTGTTGAAACTTGATCCGGCGAAAGTAAATGTGAATGGCGGCGCGGTAGCGCTTGGGCATCCGATTGGTGCCTCGGGCGCGCGCGTGCTGGTAACTTTGCTTTACGAATTACAGCGGCGGAATTTGAAGCGTGGGATCGCCGCACTGTGTTTGGGTGGAGGGAATGCCGTGGCGCTGGCGGTTGAGCGATTCTGATTTCCGCGTGAATTT
>DASYNR010000383.1:0-10625 GCA_036008485.1 Candidatus Acidiferrales bacterium
ACGCTATCAAACGCGGTGAACTTCATAGTCGTTCCCACTTCTCCAACGGTCGACATGATTCCGCTTACTCCAACCAATCCGTCAGCCACCAGCAAGAATATAATCGTCGTCGAACCTTCGACCGCAGGCTCAATTGCGCCGCAGCAGGACGTGACCATCTCCGTAGCCGCAATGGGAATTTTTTCACCCGCTTTGGATACTTGCACGCTCGGCGCTGGCTCGCTGGTCATCACGCGCCCCGCTACTGGCACAGCAACGATAGACATTTGCGTTTTTTCCGTCAGCGGACTGGATCCGTCTTTCGCGTATACAATCACCGGCCCTGCGGCCGCGGACATCACCATCATCGGAAAGCAGCCGCTCGGTCTCGGCATCGTGGACCTAACTCTCGCGGTCCCGTCCAGTGCGCTCGCCGGTTTGCGTTCTCTATTTGTCCAAAATCCAAATCAAGATAAAGCCGTCGCCACTGGCGTACTGGAGGTTCAATGATTAGTCCAATTATTCGTTCAATGATTCATCCCAATCACAAATATTTTCCCAAGTATTTGATGTTCATCTTTTCGCTGCTACTCGCATCGGGCGTCGTCATTGAAGTTGGTGCCACAACTCTCGCCCGCATGGACCTGGCTGCTCTCGCCCGCTCCGCTGAAATGATCGTGCGCGCGCGCTGCATTCATTCGGAAACAAAATGGGAATCCGAATCCATTTCGACGTTCGACGATTTCGTTGTCCTCGAGACTTTAAAAGGCGCGCCACCGGAAATTCTCCGCGTGCGATTGCCCGGCGGCCGCGTGAATCACACTGAGGTGAAAATCGAAGGTGTACCCGCGTTCATCACCGGCGAAGAAACAATTCTGTTTGTCGAAAAAACTTCAGCAGGCGACTACGGCATCACCAGTTGGGCGCAAGGCACATTCAGAATCCATCGCGAAACGAGCGGCGATGCGCGCCTAACGCAAGACTCCAGCCACTTCGCGGTCTTCGACCCTCACACGCGCCAATTCACAACTGCCGGCATTCGCAATATTCCGCTCAACGATTTCCGCCAGCAACTCGCGCAGGCGTTCAACACACCGCAACCAACAAATCAACGCAATCCCGGGAGCAAAAAATGAACGCGCGCCAATCCAGAAAAACTATCTTGACGAATATTTTGCGTTCGCTATTAGCGGCATCGCTGGCCATCTACGTAATTGCTGCTCCCGCCGCGCAAGCCTACGCCTTCGCCTACACAGTTGCGGACATGCGTTTGCCCTCCGCGCAGTCAGGCGGCTCCGCGTGTCCTCAGCCTGACCACTGGAATAGCTCTCTCGCTGGCGGCATCAATCGTCAGTGGAGTACTTCGCTGAGTGCAAGCCCGGTCACAATCATCACGCAAGCCACTACGCCGGCCGCACAACTAAACGAAATCGAATCCGTAATCTCGCAGTCCTTCGGCGTATGGACGGGTGTCGCC
Source organism: Candidatus Acidiferrales bacterium (assembly GCA_036008485.1). Classification (GTDB taxonomy): domain Bacteria; phylum Acidobacteriota; class Terriglobia; order Acidiferrales; family UBA7541; genus DASTCZ01. Next base: position 1,457 of record DASYNR010000383.1, read on the forward strand.
GGCACTACTCTGCTTCCCGCGTCGCTTGCAACTCTGGCCCGCACTTCCACCGCCAACGCGTGCTCTTCCACTGACGGCCTGAACACGATTTGCTTCAACCAAAGTGATCCCGCATTTACAACCGGAGTGCTTTCATTCACCCGCGTCACCACCACCGATTTCATCGGCGATCAACCTGTGCCGAATCATCCGCCATCAACTTTCGTCGGTGAAATTGTGGACGCGGATATCCTGCTCAATCCCACGAACAATAGCGGGGCCTTCGCTACACCGAATGTGCTCGCCGCAAATCCGCAGGCCAATGATTTGGAATCTGTACTCACTCACGAACTCGGACATTTCTTTGGCTTTGAACACACTTCCGTGTGGAGCGCGATAATGTTTCCATTCGTGCCGCCGCCCGGAGCTTTTGACGGTCCGCGCCCAACATTGCAAACGCCCGACGCGCCTCTCTCCGACGACGATCGCACCGGCCTGCGCGTTCTCTATCCCAACCGGACCGACACAACGCACGTCGGAACCATCAGCGGACGCATTCTTCCAGCAAATCCATTGTCGCTGGTTAATTTTCCCGGCGTGACGGGAATTTTCGCCGCGCAAGTCGTAGCCGTGGACAACACAACCGGCCTCGTCATCGCCGCCACGCAAGCCGGATGGTCATGCAGCAACGCAGGCCCCGCCGTTTTTGACGGCTCCTACATCCTGCAACAATTGCCAGTCGGAATTTCCCAGAGCTATGAGATTTACGTCGAGCCATTCACCGGCCCGGAGGATCCTTCCGATGTTGCAGGCGCCCTCGCAAATCTTTGCCGCAATGGATTCACTGACGCAAATTGGCCGGCGCAATTTTCCTGCACCGTTCCAATCATCAACACAAACTTCACAGCCCGCATTCGTCCGCCGGGATAGCGCAAAAATAAAACCGCCGCATCGGAGGAGATGCGGCGGCGGACGCAATTTACAGCCAGACTTGGGAATCTGAAAGTTACTCAGTTCAACGTAGCAGTGTTATCCAGCCACTGCAATCGCTGAACCACAGTGTTCACTGAAGTAGCTGATAGATTGGATGGAGTAAACGAGCCTGTCGGAAACCACGGCGGCCCGAATGTGCCCTGCGAAAAACGCCGATCGAAATAGACGTTACGAGTCGTCGCACCGATGTTTTGAATCGTGCTTTGAATACGTCCGCCGACTATATTCAGTGTGTTGATGGAATTGCCGGTGTTGACGATGCCGCCGGAGCCTCCGCTAGAAAACGCGGCGACCGAAGCGTCAATCTCAAGATTGCCGCTGCTCTGTTGATTGTTCAGCTGAACGTTGCCGTTGGCGGTAAAGATGCCAAGCACCTGTGTACTGGCGCTAGCGGGAAGCGGAATTAAGAAATCAGCCGCATCACCGTTGCAGCAGGTTGAGGTAGCATAGGACACACTTTGGTTTTGCGTGGTTGTTACGGGCTCGGTGGCATAAAGCAGATCACCGGTAATGGTGACGTTTCCGCTAGCAGTAATCGTAACTTCATAGTTGTTCTGGATGGCGGCACCCGACGACGGGCCGGATAGTCCCGTATTGCCGGTGCCAATGTTGCCGTTGACGTAGACCATTGTTTCATCAGTCGGCGTCTGCGTCGGCGTCAAATTCTGAGGCACGCCGGAAATAACTGTCGTTACGCCGCCCGATGTAAAGGTAGTCGTATTGCCTTGCATATCTTCTGTAATGGTGCTCGTCACGCCGCCCTGTACAACCGTGAATACTTGCAACGGGTGGCTTCCAGTTGCTACCGAGCTCGTGCTCGTACTCAAAGTCACCGAGGTCGCATTGCCTTGCACATATATTCCACCACCGGTCATGCACTTTGTCGTGCCCGCCGCCGGCGCGCAGGGCAGGCCTGTCGAAGGTATCGTCGCGCCTGACGCAACGTAAGGCATGTACACGCCTGACGCAGTCCCAGCAGCAGGGTATGCACCAGTATTCGGATTTACAAGAGCCGCATTCAACTGGGCATTTGTCGGAGCAGCACTTGGCGCAACTCCTGCACCCGCTCCATTCTCACCGGTTCCGATGCCATCAAGCACGGCAAACGACTGGCTGAAGGAGTTCGTCGGTGGAGTGATGTGCGGCTGATTCAGTTGAAGACCGCTCGCGCCATTGAACTGCGGAGCGATCGTCTGCTTATTGCCTGATACGTTATCGCTGTAGGAGCTGCCGGCGTAATCTGTACAAGCCCCACCATTCGTGGGTGAATATCCGGCAGTCGAGTCTCCAAAGCCGACGTTGTCCGTGAAAATGTAAGTGCTGGGTGTGAAGGTGAATCCGCCGTTGGTGAAAACAGGGCCGGTAATCGTTCCTGGTACCAGTGTCGTGCCATCGCACTCGTTGGCCTGGTCAATAAACATGCCCCAGGCGGAAAAAAGCAGCGAGGTCTTGCCAGCCGGAGTGATTGTGATATTGACAATCAGATTTCCCGAATCCGTCACAGACTGCTGTTCGCTATTCTGTACCTGCCCGATAGCAGTAATGGAGTACGCGTAGGTGTAGGCGTAACCGGTGATCACGTTTGGACTCGGCGGAAGGCTGGTGCATGTATACCCTGTACCGGAGCCCGTCCACGTCACCAGGCAACTGGACAGAGAAAAACTCGCCGTGCCGGTGCTCAACTCAAACTGCTCGGGCCACGAACCGCTGCTATTTACGTTACTCCAGTTGGCATAGTTAGTCTGAGTATTCGCAAGAATTGTCGCCGCCGTAGTCACTGGAATCGGCGCGGTACCGACGGTAATTGTCGCCGGAACCGCCGCCTTAAGCTGGTTCAACATCGACTGCCGCATTATGTTCACGCCGGAATCGGCCGCATAAAACGCGCCGCGATAATTCTTGTAATAGCCCGCGATAAACGTTTGCGATCCGATCGCGATGGCCATCGCCAGCGAAAGTGCGATCATCATCGTCAGGAGCAGCAAAGTGAAAACCAATGCGATACCGCGCTGACCGCGTAGATTCCGCGCATTTCTCTGGTTTTTTTGGCCAAGCATTTGTGTATTCATAAGGTCCTCTAGTTATCCGCCATGCTCAGGTTTCGAGGATTTACTACAACCGCTGCTCCCAAAACTTGATAGGGGCCGCCGTCAAATGAGTTTTGATAGTTATACATTCCCGAAGATCCTGGGGTTGTCCGGCCGATCACCGAAACGCGGACGGAGCGCACGATTGTGAAATCGTACCCGGTTCCGAAAGTCGAAGCCTGGTAATTGTAAGGCTGCGCATCAGTATCATGGACGTCGTTCCATAACGAAGCGCCTATGCGAAATCCAATAATCTGCTGTGCGAGTACGTTTGTGACACCGCCTTGCACACGGTCCAAGACAGGATTGGACGGGTTGCTGACGTCAACCTGATATGTAATCGCTTGCAGCCTGAGTATCCAATCCGCGTTGCCATAATTGCCGGGCGAAAAGACAGCGGAGCCATTATCTGCCTGAACTGTATGCGTAGTAATTCCAAGGGGATCGTTCGCTACCGTGTTCAGCGGTTGGAATAAAGGTGAAGACACGTTTACAAGCGAATTGGTCGTATTGTAGTTCAGAGTAACTGTGGTTCCGGTTGCGGTTCCAGCCCGTGTCAGCGTAATGGTGGCCATCGATAAGCCGGACGCGCTCACGATCAACAGTTCGTCGTTGGCTTTATACAGCGCGGCGAGCGCTGTTGCCTGCGCCGCGGTCGTAACCAACGGCGTATAGAGCGTAAGTACCGCGGCGGAATTCGTATTGGTGTTTGTCGCGAGATGCTGCGGAGGAGTGTTCGGATCCGACGTGATAATATTCAGCGAATCAAAGCAGCCGGCTGAATACGTATACGGACTGCCCGTAACACAGGACGTAGTGTCGGAATTATTGATGATCGTCACGCCGACGGGCCAACTGGGAATATTTACTCCCGTGTAGTATCCCGTCCCGGCGTTCACCAAATCCTGTTGAAGCTGTGCTACCGCATTCTGAACTCCAATATTTACTCCAGCCAGATTCTGCTGTTGCGAATATACCGGCACCGCCTGTCGGAACAACAGAAACGCTGCGCCGCCAACAACCAAGAACATGGATATGGCAAGCATTAGTTCCAGAAGGCTGAATCCGGAACTGCAGCCGCGCTTCATAGAATAATTCTTTGGGAGAAAGGTCATGGGCGCACCACGCTAAGTTGGAATGTTACTGGGGGCTGAATCGACGCGTTCATTACAGTCACCAGAACTGTAATTCGGCGCATTCCTGTCATCACCGTAGTGCCGATCGTGGGACTCATCTCAATTAACCAGCGACGCTCGAATTGAATCGCATTGGTGGTGGCAGCGCTAAGGGTGGTGGCCGATGTAGTCGTAATGGTTCCATTCGGATTGTGCGTCGTGGTTGTATAGGTGTAGTTCGGCGACGTGCCCGTAGCGACGGTTTCCGCAATCGATCCCGCACTCGGATCCATGAATACTTCGTCGAAGTAATCCACCGTGTCGGTCAAGCCGTTCGACGTGACCGACGCATCCGTATCAGCCGTCAGGCTGCCCGCTGTCGTATTGCCCGCCGTAACGACAACGTCCGGATCGCCTGTTGGATACCGATTCAAGTCTTCCAGCTTTTCCGAGGCCAGCGTCGATGCTTGAATCATGTACTCGCTGTACGACGTGCTTCCCCAGATGCGGCCGAACATCGAGGCCACGCCAACCAATCCCACCATCAGGATGGCGATTGAGATAGCGAGCTCCAGCAGCGTAAAGCCGCGCGTTTTTCTTTTAAGGAGTAACTGTGACTGATCCATAGTTGGTTACCGTGACCGTCTCCGTCATGCCGGAATAAGTGAGTGTGATTGTTTGCGAGCCCGTTACAACCGTAACGGATCCGTTGGGACTGAACGTCAGAGTTGTTGTCGCGCTTATGGTGACCGGGGAGCTCGTCAAAGGCACTGCGCTTCCTACGTTAGAAAAGCTCGAAGCGCCGACCGGCTTGCTCAGCACTTGATAAGTATTGTTGGCTGAGTTCACGGTAAGCTCGTAGGTGTAACCCTTCTGAAGAGCTTGATAACGCGTTGACTGCATCGCCCATGCAACGCTGTCCGCGGCCGCGCGTAGCTTATAATTTGAAATCGCCTGCACGAATTTCGGAATGGCCATCCCGACCAATATCATGACGATTGTAATTACCATTGCGGCTTCTATCGTCGTGTAGCCCGCGCCGGACTTGTTGTTTTTGCAGCGATTCATGTGTTGCCTTTCACTGGTTCAGACGATGAAAAAAGTACACGTGTCAATAGATTCTGGCCTTAAGGGAGCACGAATGGTGCCATTCCCACTCGCGCCTATCCCCTTACAATCAAAGGAGATAAGTGGCCGACAGGATCGGCCGCTTTAGACGCTTATTTGAGTCTGGATAGAAAGGTGACGGATGAGGGCCCTTGCTCCCGCGCGATCTTCGTAGTGGAAGGATGTGGTGGAAGTGCGATCTGCCTAAGTTAAGTGGACACAAGAAGGACACAAGCGGCGACAAAAAAACGAAAGCGGAAAACAGCGCATTCTTATTGAGGACTTGACGTTGGTAGCGCCAGCGAGAATCGAACTCGCGTTTCGACCTTGAAAGGGTCGCGTGCTAACCGTTGCACCATGGCGCCACACTGTTGCTGCTAAACGGGTGAAAGTAGAGTAGAAGAAAGTTCGCGCGCTGGCAAGTTTTCGCAGCGGCAAAAATTTGCTTCAGCGCCGAGTCAAACGCGGACGCAAGACGACTTCAAATCTCAGCCGCTCTTGCGATCATTATGCTCTTCCAGCCACGCCATCTGAATCGCTTCCAGCTTACCTTCGTTTGACGCTTTCGGATCGCCGGAAAATCCTTCCAGCTCCGTCACCCACTTGTGAAGATCCGTGAACCGCACGTTGATCGGATCGCCATCGGGAAATTTATCCGCAAGCGCAATGGCAATATCTTCCGGTTGATCCCAATCCAGTTGACTCGGCATCTTAGTGGTCCGCCTCTTTGGCGTAATTTTTGTTCCACTCAGGAATTTCGATCACCAGATCGGCCGATCCGTCAGGCACGCACTGGCAACCCAACCGAGATTTTGGAGTCGAACCCGGCGCTTCGTCAATCTCGTCCAATTCCGCGTCGCTCACTTCGTTGCACGATTGCATTCCCTCGTGAACAATCACATGGCACGTCGAGCACGCCGCCACTCCGCCGCACGCGTGATCCAATCCCAAATGAAATCCCTGCGAAACATCCAGTATACTTCCGGGCAAGCCGTCATGTCCGTAGGGAATTTTCTCGGGATCAACTTCCACGATTTTTCCCTGCCGAATAAAATTTATTTTGTACTTCTTCGTAGGCAAAACGTATTTTGCCTGCTCGATATACGGATTCTCCCCGCCCATTCTGTACTCCTTGTAATTCTCTAATCTTGTTCGTTTCTGAACGTGGTCGTTGTTTCTAAAGCTTGTCGAGATCTTTCCCTTCCAGCGCCGTCGCCAGCGCGCCATTCATAATGCGCTCGGCCAGCGGAGTCGTTATCGCGTTCAGTTCATCCACGCGAACACGAATCAATTTGTAATCGCTCCCTGCAATCGCTTCGCGCAACGACGCCGCAACTTTTTCAATGCTGCGCCGCTCCTCCGCCGGAATTGCCACTTCCTTCTGTGCCAACGATTTTTCTGTTGCACGCAAAATCGATTCCGCTTCTGTCCGCGCCTCGATCAACTGACGTTCCGAAAAATCCTGCTCCGCATATTCAATGGATTCTTCCAGCATCTGCTCGATTTCCAGGTCGGAAAGTCCGTAACTCGGCTGCACTTCGACGATGCTCTGCGTACCCGTGTGCATTTCGCGCGCCGCCACTTGCAGAATCCCGCTCGCGTCAATCAGAAATTTCACTTCCACGCGCGCCAGACCCGCAGGCCCCGGCGGAACTTTCAACTGAAATCTCGCCAGCGAACGGCAATCCTTCGCCAGTTCGCGTTCACCTTGCAGCACGTGAATATCGATGCCCGTCTGATTATCCACGCCGGTCGTGAAATTATCCTGCGCGCTAGCCGGAATCGTCGAATTGCGCGGAATAATTTTCGCCACAACTCCGCCCATCGTTTCAATGCCCAGCGAAAGCGGAGTAACATCCAGCAGCAACATATCCTGCACGCCGGTCTCAAGAATATTCGCTTGCACTGCCGCGCCCAGCGCCACAACTTCATCGGGATTCAATTCCGTGTGCGGTTTGCGCCCAAAATATTCCTCCACAACTTTCCGTACCAGTGGCACGCGCGTCGATCCGCCGACCAGCACAACCTCTTCCATTTTTTCCGGCTTCATGTGCGCGTCAGCCAGCGCCTGCTTCACAGGAACCATCGTGCGCGCAACCACCGGCGCGATTAGCAGATCGTATTCTTCACGCGAAATCTTGCGTGTGTAAATACGGCTATCGCCAAGCGGAAAATTTACAATCGCATGATCCGCGAACGACAATTCATGCTTCGCGGTGATCAACGCCTTCCGCAACTCCTGCACAGCCGCAGGCTGCGACGCGATATCCACGCCAAATTTCTCCAGGATTTCCTCGCGCGCGACACGCTGCAATTCATTATCAATATCATCGCCGCCCAAGTGCGTATCGCCGCTTGTCGAAAGGACCTGATAAATATCGCCCTGATCTGTGGAAATTAACTTCAAAACTGAAATATCAAATGTTCCGCCGCCGAAATCATAAACCGCAACCAACCCGCGCTGCTTTTCATGCAGACCATAAGCCAGCGCCGCCGCCGTAGGCTCATTCACCAAACGCAAAACTTCCAGTCCCGCCAGTCTTCCCGCATCCTTCGTCGCCTGCCGTTGCGCATCATTAAAATACGCAGGCACAGTAATCACAGCCTTGTCCACCGCTTCGCCAAAATGCTGTTCCGCCCAACTTTTCAACTCGCGCAAAATAAACGCGGAAATTTCCGGCGGTGTAAAAACTCGATCACCCAATCGCACGCGAATCACATTCTCGCTGGAAGGATCAATTTGAAATGGAAAGATTTTCAGCTCTTCGGTCACATCGGAAGGTCCGCGCCCCATCAAACGCTTCACGCTATAAATGGTGCGCCCCGGTTGAGTCAGCAATCGCCGCCGCGCCGGCTCTCCTACAATCACAGAACCGTCTGCATCCAAACTCACTACCGAAGGACACAGCGTCGAGCCGTACGGCCCCGGAATACACACGGGCCGGTTCGTGACTTTATCCACATACGCCACAAGGCTGTACGTAGTCCCAAGATCAATTCCTACCGTGCGTCCCATTCTCTCCCCTACCTCAAAATCAAATCGCCAATTCCGCCGCTACCTTATTAACTAAATTCCGAATGTACGACCGCCGGTTCAATACATCATTCATCTTCGTCATCAACGCCTGCCGCTTCGCTTCATCCGCGCCGGCATCAATTGCCGCATCCCATTCACCGGCGATCACATCCAACTGCGCGTCTGTCTCTTCCAACTTCTCCGCAAAATTCTTTTCCGCCACTTCCAACTTTGCGCGAATCCCACTCATCGGCGAATCGGCCCCATGCTCGTCCGCTTCTCTGCTGTCGCGCAATTCATCCAGCGATTCATTCAACTCAAAAACTTCTTCGAGCAATTCCGGAGGAGCCTGTTGCTTGTGCGCGCCTTCTTTACGCATTCCCGAATGTGCCAGCAAATATTCCACTCGGCTAAGGGGCTCGCGCAGCGCACGGTACGCATCATTCAATTCCGAAGAAAGCGCCAAAGAAATTTCACGTTCTTTTTCGGTAGCGCGGACAAAATTATCCGGATGCAGCTTCCAACTCAGTTGATGAAATCTCTTTTCAAGCTCCGCGGTATCAATCCGCAACTTCTGCGGCAATCCAAAAAACGCAAAATAATCCGCGCCCTGCGCCAGCGGCTGAATTTTTCCGCACGCCGCGCAGAAATGCGCGCCGGAAGTAGCCGCGCCGCAGCTCCAGCATTTAACAGAAATAATTGTGGAGGTGGTTGCCGCGTTCATTGCATTACGAGCGGTCGGCACGAATCTACGCTGTGAACGAACTGCCGCAGCCGCAGCTTCGTGTGGACTGCGGATTCTCGAACACAAATCCCTGACGAATTAGCGTCTCTTGATAATCCAGAGTTGTATTTGCGAGGAAAAGAAAACT
>DASYNR010000384.1:0-7850 GCA_036008485.1 Candidatus Acidiferrales bacterium
TCCCGCATAGCGGAAATTCCATGTGAACTGTTGGCCGGTAACTTCAATCTGCAAATCGCCGGCCATGGCCGGAGTAAAATGCACGGTCGCCCACGCGCTCTCCGCGTACAGGCCAAGGCCGACGAAAAGAACGATCGTCGCGAGCGTCCATGCCACTTCAAAGGCGTTGTTACCTTCAAAGTAGATAGCTTTTTGTCCGTGATCGCGATACTTGAAAATCACCCAGGCCAGCCCAAGCTGCGCCAGCACGAAAACTATTCCGGTGATAACCAGAGTTCGGTGAAATTGGGAATCGATTAAAACGCCGACGTCCGTAATTGGCTTGGGAAACCACCACGGCTTTGTGATAAATAAATAGACGGTGATTCCAGTGAATGCCAGAAGAAATACTGCGAGGGCTGCGGCTACCGTAGTCGAACCGGCACTACTCGGCTTTCGTTTCTGCATCTCCTCCGCTCCACGAATTTGGCCGACCGGAACTCTCTGCGCTCTGAACAACCTTGCCCCGGTTCGCGAGAAAAATCTGCTCGAAGGGCAACATGATATACATCCACGCGGAGAATGCAACTACTAAGCGGAAATTTTTATTTTGACGTGTGAATAAAAAGCTTGCGAAATTTTGAAATTCGCGTGATTCGCGGATTTCTTTTCGCCGTTTAACTCGCAGCTGCAGCTTCGCGTGGCACGGAGCTCACCGTATGCACCGCTTCCGGATGATGAACATACAGAGTGCTCGGATCGATCAGCTTCTGCCCCTGTTTCTCCGGCAATGAAATCTGATATTTCACGTGCTGATGATGATCGTGCACCTGCCGCTCCACGCTGTACACACTTGAAAATTTCCAAAGCATCTTCACGAAATTCGTTTGCCCATTCATTAAATGCTTTGCCGCAATTTTGAAAGTTCCCTTCAGCGCGTTCCATCCCAAATGCTTCATGTTCAACACTTGCTGAGTCTTCACCAGCTCGCCGTAAAATTTCTCCAGCGGCAAAGTGGTCGGCAGCACCGCATGTTGCACGTCGAATAGACGGTAATCCCGCGTTTGAAGTTTGCGCGATTCCGTCTGCCATGTTTCCGTGCCCGGATAAGGCGTATTCACTGTCAAGTGCACAATTTCCGGAACCGTCAGCGCCCACTGACGAATCACTTCAAACCGCGCTTCGTCCCAACTCGGATCGGCAATAATATTTACCGCCGCCATAATTCCCATCGACCGCGCAACTTCCAGGGCTTCCATATTTTTGTCGATCGAAACGCGCTTGCGATGCAGCTTCAATCCTTCGGCGTCAATCGCTTCAAGCCCGAGGAACATATATTCCAGTCCCAATTTCTTCCAACGCTTGAACACTTCTTTATTTCTCAACAGCACGTCGCCGCGCGTCTCCAAATAATATTGCTTCTTAATTCCGCGCTTTTCGATTTGATCTGCAAGCGCCATTCCATGATCGCCTTGAATGAACGCTACGTCGTCCACAACAAATACGCCCGGCTCGCGAATGCTGGCCAAATCCTCAGCCGCCTTTTCAGGACTAATCTTCCGGTAGTTGCGCCCATAAAAAGTCCAGGCGCTGCAGAACACGCAATCCCACGGACACCCGCGCGTAAATTCGATCGAAGCGCACGGATCCATCACGCCAATAAAATATTTCTTCCGTCGCGCCATCAACTCCCGCGCCGGCGTCAGCGTTTCCAAGCTATCGATCAGCACCGCCTGCGGACCTTCACCATCCGCCGTCACCAGCCCCGGAAGTTTTCCCAGCGCGCTTGTATCGCCCGCGCATTCCAGCACGTCACCGATAATTCCTTCGCCCTCGCCGCGCACGATGCAAGCAATCGTGCCATCGGCATGACGCAAGATCTCTTTCGCCGTAAACGATGCGCTATGCCCACCCGCGAAAATGAAGCAATCCGGCAGTTTCGGCGCAGTTGCCTTGGCTAGATCCAAAACTTCAGGAATATTCGCCAGATAGTTCAGCGAGAATCCGACGGCATTCGGCTTCCAGTCATTAATGATGCGGAAGTAATCGGCGTGCTTGAATGTTTGAAGGTCCAGCACCTTCACGTCATGTCCAGCCGCGCGCGCGCCAGCAGCCACCAACTCAAGCCCCAACGGCTCAAGCCTCAGAAATATTTCCGAAAACATCAGCGCACTAGGATGAACGAGAAGTACCTTCATTTGCCCCCCAAGTTGGCAGAGTTTTAGTCTGCGTCAAAATAACTCGGTCCCCTGCAGTATTCAGGGAATCATAGCATGGGAGCGACATTTGTCACTCAAGGCATTCCCTGCGCAGCAACGCCAGATCGTGACGGGTAACACTCATTACGCTTGACGTAACTCGTAATTATTAGTATCTTAAATGCGTGATCGTCGGCTATCGCGACAAGCGGACGAGAAAATTCGCCTTCGGTAACCGAGTGAGATCGTTCTCCTCGTTTGAGCGTTCTGCGCGCTTGAAGCTTGACCGGCTAGAAGCGGCAACGTCGATACAGGATCTTGCTGCATTACCTGGAAATCGTATGGAGTTTCTGAGCAGGGACCGCAAAGGTCAGTACAGTATACGCATCAACGACCAATGGCGAATTTGCTTTGAATGGGTCGCCGGAGCAACAGGCCCATCAAACGTCGAAATTGTCGATTATCATTAGGAGTATAATTATGGGTATTCCTGCGATTCATCCCGGCGAACATTTAGAAGTAGAACTTCAAGAGCTCAAGATGAGCGCAGCCGGGCTCGCTCGCAAGCTCCGCGTGCCGACAAATCGCGTCACTCAAATCCTGAATGGCACGCGCTCGATTACGGGCGATACCGCGCTGCGCCTCGCTCACTACTTCGGCACGAGCGCCGAGTTCTGGCTCAATCTACAAAGCCTCTACGAGCTTCGCCTCGCAGAGCAAAAAGCCGGTAAGTCCATAAATTCGCTCCCTACTCTGAAGCGGTCAGAACATGTCCACGCCTGACGCCTCACACTCTGATTTGACGCCGCCCCCTCTCCGCGGTATCCTATTCTCGATCCAAATGAGAAACGTTTCGACGGCCAATCACCTAAGCTCACTCGCCCTTCGTGCAGCTACGTCTGCCCTCGCCTGCGTTTGCTCGTGCGTTTGTTGCCCCATGGCGATGTGTACGCAAATTCCATGCGGCCGGGGAGACCATAGCAACTAAGGTCTAATTCAAACCCAAAGTTTCCAGGGCCGCTCCTCACCGAGCGGCCTTTTTTATTTTACGGAATAAAATCCGCGCGATTCGGTCGACAGAACTGACGCGCGATAGGAATTTCAAGGAGAACCACCATGGCCAGCATCGGCGCCACAAACGGCAACGGCACAAAAAAGAAACCAATCGCGATTTATCACGAGCACCCGGACTGGTTTCGTCCTCTCTTCACGGAACTAGACAAGCGCGGCACAAATTACGAACGCCTCGACGCCCGCACCCACGCCTATGACGCCGGCGGCGGCAACGGAAAATACGCGCTCGTTTTCAATCGCATGAGCCCGTCCGCCTATCTTCGCGGCAACGGCGACACGATTTTCTACACCCTCAGTTTCCTGAAGCATCTCGAGGATTCGGGCACGCGCGTGGTCAATGGTCATCGCGCTTTCACCTACGAAACGTCAAAGGCTCTGCAACTTTCGCTGCTCGAATCGCTTCACCTGCCATTCCCTCGCGCCCGAATAATCCATCGCCCGGAGCAAGCGCCTGCGGCTTCCGTCGGATTGCGATTCCCTGTTGTCGTGAAGCCGAACATCGGCGGCAGCGGCGCAGGCGTCACAAAATTTGAAAACGTCGAGGCCATTGAACGCGCCGTCGCTAACAATGAAATCGATCTCGGCATCGACAACATCGGCCTCGTGCAGGAATTCATTCCCGCACAGGGAAAATTCATCACGCGCGTCGAAGTCGTCGGCGGAAAATATCTCTACGCAATTCGCGTCCACTTGACCGGCGAAAGTTACAACCTCTGCCCCGCAGATATTTGCCAGACCACCGACGGCAAAGAACTTCTCCGCAACGCCTGCGCGGTAGACGCCGTAAAAACCGGCCTGAAAGTGGAAGGTTTCGCAGCGCCGCCCGACGTGATCGCCGACGTCGAACTCATCATGAAGACCGCCGGGATTGAAGTTGGCGGCGTGGAATACATCATCGACGAGCGCGACGGCCAGCGCTACTACTACGACGTCAACGCACTTTCAAATTTTGTGGCCGATGCCACGCGCGTGGTCGGACTTGATCCCCACGCGGTTCTCGCCGATTTCCTGGAAAAGGAGGCACGTTAATGCGATACGGATACTGGATGCCTGTGTTCGGAGGTTGGCTGCGCAACGTAGCCGACGAAAATATGGAAGCAACCTGGCCATACATAAAAAAACTCGCGCAGCGCAGCGAAGAAATTGGCTTTGACGTAACGCTGTTAGCCGAATTACATTTGAATGACATCAAAGGTCCCGAAGCTCCGTCGATGGACGCGTGGTCCACGGCCGCCGCTCTCGCCGCTGTAACTTCGCGTTTGGAATTGATGGTCGCGGTTCGTCCAACATTTCATTTACCCGCCCTTCTCGCCAAGCAGGCCGCGAATATCGACCACATCAGCAACGGCCGCGTGTCTCTGAATGTTGTTTCCTCATGGTGGGCCGACGAAGCGCGCAAATATGGCGTGCAATTCGAGCAGCATGACGACCGCTATGCCCGCACCGGCGAATGGCTCACCGTCGTCGACGGCGTGTGGAGTCAGGATCACTTTTCCTACAGCGGAAAATATTATCAGGTGGATGACAATGTCCTTCAGCCCAAGCCCGTTTCGCGTCCGCGCCCAACCGTGTACGCCGGAGGAGAATCCGAAGCCGCCAAAGAATTAATCGCGGAAAAATGCGATGGCTACTTGATGCATGGTGATTCCCCCGCGCGCGTCGCGGAGAAAGTTGCGGACATGCGCCGCCGCCGCGAAAAGCACGGCCATCTTCCGCCAATGCAATTCGGCGTCGCCGGATACACCATCGTCCGCGACTCGCACGAAGAAGCCGAAGCTGAACGCAAACGCATAACCGACGTAAATCAAAACGCCGCCGGCTACCAAAATTATCAGCAGTGGTTGGCAGGAACTCAGCTAGAAAAACGCGTCTCGCTCGAAGATTATTCCGTCTCCAATCGCGGACTAGGCTCCGGCTTGGTAGGCACGCCAGAACAAGTCTCTGAGCGAGTGGAAGAATTTGAAGCGGCAGGAATAAATCTATTGCTTCTGCAAGCCAGTCCGCAACTGGAAGAAATGGAACGCTTCGCGGAACAAATTATTCGCCCGGAATCCAGAGTCGCTGTGGCCGGGTCCAGCCACTGAAACCTCGGAGAGCGACGTTTTTCGCTGGCATGTGCGAAATGGGGCGGGAGGCCCAGACCTGCGGTCTCCCGTCCCGATTTAGATAATCCGTGATTTCGTGGCCGTCACCGCAGACCGTTGTAATTAGTCTCTGCGTGGCGCATGTCATAACACATCGTCAGATCTCGACCGAACCGCTCAACTATTTACCCGGATTGTTGTGCCGCCAATCCCAATAAGCTTTCTGATCTTCCGGAGGCGCCTGCTGGATCGGCTTGTATTCCTTATGATTGTCCGACAGCCATCCCTTGTAGACCGTCTCTTCATGATCGTCCCACTTGTGATGATCCCCATGCGCCGAGTCATAAACATCCGTCGTGGAACTACAACCCGTAATCGCCACCGGAACAATCATTACTGCAGCCAGAAAAAACGCCCCAATAAAATTCCGCATCTTACGCATCGCAATTCCTCCTCGAAACAGCGCGAGCAATTTCCATACGCAACTCATCGCCAGTCTCGTCCAAGTTGAGATGCTTTGGTGGGATGTGAAGTGTCGCCAGCGGTTGGGCGCATCCGAAGTTCGTGTAGCTCAGGGCGTCCCGTAGCCCTGAGGATTCTCGATGCCCATAAGTAAATTTCAATTGCCAACGGCAAGGTGTCGGTATTTCGCGCGCGCTAACAACAAACACAAAATCATCGACGCGCTTGGCGGCCACACGCCTGACGCCTACAAGAAACCTCAGGGCTACAAAACGCCCTGAGCTACACGAACAACTGCCGCAATCGGAGTAAACTCCCTGCATGTCGCGTCTCCGGCGTATTGCAATTCACGATCGGATCTTCTTTGTCACTACAAATTTAACGCCAAATTCTGCGGTACTAGCTTCCGCAGAACGCGACATAGTGCTTCGCGTAATCGCGGAATATCGCGACCGAGGCGCGTTTTGGCTTTTTGCATATTGCATCATGCCAAATCATTTCCATCTTTTACTTTCTCCACACAATAAAGATCTCCCAACTGCACTTCGCGGAATCAAGAGCGTCTCAGCAACTCGAATCATTAATACCCGCCATAGCCGAGGGCCACTTTGGCAACCCAGATACTTCGACAACATCATTCGACGCGTCAGCGATTTCTGGGCGAAGCTTGAGTACATTCACAACAATCCCGTCGCCGCAGGATTGGCGTCAACTCCCCGCGATTGGCAATGGTCGTCATATCCCGCAATAATGGATCGCGCTTCCATGCCGATTCCCGTCGACAAAATTGATTTGCCCTAGGATCCAGATACCGTTCTCTGGCGATCTTGACCACACCTCTAGCTCAGGGCTCATGTAGCTCAGGGCGTCCCGTAGCCCTGATGAGGATCCTCTCTGCCCTCGCCGATCGCATAATCGACAGCGGTAAGATTCTCGCCGTCGAGCTCACCTAACCTGGCACCACCTTCTTCGGTCTTCCACCCAATTTTCCATTCGCTGCTGATTTGCCAACGCAAAACCGTCACGCAACGCCATGAATTCCCTCCTATGCTCGACAAGATTCCAATAAGTGCTTCATCGACACGCGCGCTATCTGCTTTAATTCTCGCCTTGCAAAACCATAGTTCTCGCGGATCTCAACAGGGCCGTCGGGACAGTTCAAAATGAATACTGCTTAGCGAGATAGGTTTCCATTGCAGGAAAATTTCGTGCGGAAGGAGGGATTCGAACCCTCACACCTTACGGCGCCACCCCCTCAAGATGGTGCGTCTGCCAATTCCGCCACTTCCGCACAGAAGTGAAGAGTTTTGATTCTAACCTGCGAGGCCATCACGAGCAAGCACGCTTCGCTTGCCGATTTTATTTCAAATTTAAACTACGAATCTTTGCCGTGCGCGACAGAATTTATTTATTCGTCGGCGGAGGAGTCGTTGGCGGCGTCACCGGCAACGGCGCTGGTTTTGCTGGAGCGGGCGCGGACGATGCAGGCTTGCCCAACTTATCGAACACCGAGCGGCTCGCAACCGTATTGTCCTGACGCACCACCAGCAGCATCGAGGTAATCATGAACATCACGGCGCACCATGTGGTCGCCTTGGAAAGAAACGTCGCGGCGCCACGCGGACCGAACGCCGTCTGACTGCCTGCTCCGCCGAACGCGCCGGCCAGGTCAGCAGCAGTTCCGCTTTGCAGCAGCACTACAATCGCCAGTACGATGCACACCAAAATGTAAAACGTGAGAAGGAGGAATGGTACTTTCCATCCCGCAAAAAGAATTAGTCCTCCAACGAGGAATGAAATCGCCCACTTTACTTCTACTGGCATTTTATTTGCTCCCCTTCTATTTCAAACACAAATTCAATCTCAAAAATTCACGATGGACGCGAATGACGCCGCTTCCAAACTTGCTCCACCCACCAGCGCGCCATCAATTTCCAGTTGCGCCATCAAGCCGCGAATATTGTCCGGCTTCACACTGCCGCCGTAAAGAATCCGCAGGTTCTCCGCGAGGTCTGAGGTAAAGCGGCTGGCGACATGGTTTCTCAGAAAAAGG
>DASYNR010000385.1:0-6562 GCA_036008485.1 Candidatus Acidiferrales bacterium
GCGTAAGTTTTTCCATTCGGAAACAACAGCAGCCGGAACGCATTCTTCGGCCAGCGATCGTATCGCAAACGATCCGCGAGACCTGATTCCTTCGCCCGAATCTGGTTATGGATGGAAGCGACTCCGCCAGTTCCTCCGTGCACCGCTTCGGCCAGGCGCGCGTGGTACGTTTCCGGACGCCGTTGAAGTGAATTGATTAGCGCCACAGCCTCTGAACGGAAATCCAGCGCAGCTATTGTGGCGCCGTCATTCGGCTTCAGCAGAGCTGCGAAATTCGGCGCTGTCAGATATATTTCCTCGGCGCCGTCGGCGTCAAAATCAAACCGTTCGCCGTGCACGCTCTGCGCGCGGGCAGTGCTGAGCGATTCCACAATACATTCCGCGCGAATCAATTCACGCCAAAGTTCCGTGCGCAAATGCGGAGCGTAGACGCCGCCAAACACGCCATGCCAGTAAGCGTCATTGCATTGTGCACGCAGCAGATGAGTCTTTGCGCTTTCCAACTTCTCCACCGCAGCGCGTCCCAGCGTTCCAGCGCGCACGCCGCCAATCTTTCGCGAGACGCGCAACATCTTCTTGTGGAGCAAATTCGCTTCCGGATACTTGCACAAGAAACCGCGCCAGATTCCGCCACGCAAAAATCGCATCACTTCGGGACGTCCGCCAAATTCGCTTCCTACTTTCGCCATTTGATTTCGCGCGGGTGTAGGCAGCACCCATTCCATCAACTCGTTATAAGAAGCGGCAGGCAGCGCGGCGCGTCCCAATGGAGGATGTTGCGCGAGATATTCTCCCGGCGGCGTGGTGACGAGCCATTCGGCGTTTTCTTCGAGTGCTGAGAAGAACTTTTCAAGCCATCCATCGCGATAGCAGTGATCGTACGTTCCCGGCCACGCGCCAAACTTTTCGTTGTCATCACCCATTGCGGCCATTCCATCCGGATGGTGTTCAGCAACGCCGCGCAAATAATTCAGAATTTCTTCCGTACTGCGAAACGGCACCAGATAACGCAGCGCTTTCAGTCCGGGAATCACATTCACTTTCGCGCCGCGATCTTCCGCGATGTAATATCCGAACAAATCTTCCAACTCGATGCCCGCGGCCTGAAAATGTACGTCGTCGAGTAGCGTGTAATTTATTTTTGCCGCTTCAAACGCGGCGGGAAGCTGAGGTTCCCACACGCGCTCGGCAAGCCAGGCACCGGAAGGCGCGCTTCCGAAGCGTCGTACAACGTAATCGCTCATGCGCTTGAATTGTGCCGCCTGATCCCGCGAAGGAATCGAGATCATTATCGGCTCGTAGAATCCACCGCCGACAATTTCCACTTGGCCACGCGCGGCAAGTTTGCCCAACTCATCCATAAATTCCGGATGGTGCGCGTCGAGCCATTCCAAGAGCGGGCCCGTGTAATGCAGTCCCACGCGCACGCCGGGATGCCTCGCTAAATGCTGCAAGAATGGCAAATAAGATTGCTGATAGATTTTTTCCAAGATAGCGTCAAAATTCCCAACCGGCTGATGCGAATGGATGACGAGAACGAGGTGGACTTTATTCAAGGTTGGCCCTTCCGCAAGCGGGAGGAGTAAATATGCGTCGCGCCCAAACTATGCTGCCGCGAAACCATTGGGCTTTGCTATTATGCCGCGTCATGTCCGCAAAATCCAAATCGGCACTTCCGTCCGGTAAGCCGCGCAAGAAATTGCAGGCTCAGCCGAAGCCGCTGCCTACAAATTTCAGCGAAACGAAATCGCACGAACACGAAGAAGAACTTTTCGCGCGCGGAATTGAACTCTTTAACACACGATATTTCTTTGAAGCGCACGAAGCCTGGGAGGAAATTTGGCTACACACGGCGCCGCCGGAAAAAACATTTCTCCAGGGGCTGATTCAGGTGACTGCGGCGTTCCATCATCATTCGCGCGAGAATTTACGCGGAACGAAATCGCTTCTTCACGCCGGACTTTTGAAGTTGGAGGATTTTCCGCCGCACCATCGCGGACTGAATATCGAAAAACTCCGCGAAGTTGCGAGGCGTTGGCTGGCCGCTCTGGATCGCGCGGATAATAATTCCTGGCCAGCCTTGCCTCGAATCGCACTTGCGCCGCGTGAACGCTAAATACCCTTACGGCTCAACGATAATCTGACCTTTCATATTGCGATGGCCCATTCCGCAAAGCACAGAACACTTGAATGAATAAGTTCCCGGCTGCGCCGCTGTAAACTCAATCGGCACGGCTTGCCCCTGCGCAAGCTTGAAATCCGGCTTGGTGACATTCGCATCAAACTTCAATCCCGGCCCTGCCTTCTTATCCGCTCCATCCGCAAACGGATCTACCTCGAAACCGTGTTCGCGATCTGTGGATGTAACGACGAGCCGCACGCGAGTCCCGGCTTTCACACGAATCTCCGCGGGACTGAACTCAAATTTCTTTGCGGATACCGCTACTTCTTTTACGTCTCCCTGAGCCTGCGCCGTTCGTACTTCAAAATTTCCAACTATAATTGCTGCGAGAGCCACAAGGACCGTGGTTCCCAACCATATTTTGCGTGTCATCTACTTCCTCCCGTATGAGTTAAATGCAATTCAACAGCTCAACCTGCGAATGAATCCATTTTCTAACTGGATGCCGGCTGTGCGCCCCACAAGCTCCGCACTCCGCACGAAGCACTCACTAGATGGGAGAACACCCGCGGCACGGCGCGCATCGATTGATAGGCTGCGTTGGCCACGCGCGGATGACGCGCCAACCACAACGCACCCGCGGTCAACATTCTGACGTCTCGCACCATCGCCCGGCGTTCCCGTTCAAATTTCCACATCCACTCTTCTTGCGGCACTTGATCCTGCGCGATGTATTTACACAATATTTCCGCGCTCGCAAGCGCCTGCGCCATTCCTGATCCCGTAATCGGGTCCACGAAACCTGCGGCATCTCCCAGCAAAATTACACCGGGCGCTACGCCGCATCGGACGCGTGCTTCCAGGGGAGAACATCCTGCCAGCGCCGAAATCTGCTCGGCGCCTCTCAGCCGCTCGGCAAGTTCCAATTCCAATGCTACCCAACGCGCGAACTCGCTCTCCGCGGAACCATTCAGTCCTTCATGTTCCACGAGCGCGGCCACGAGCACTTCGCGATCCGTTAGCGGCGTCACATACAATTCATATCCGGCTCGCGGAAAAACATCCACCCATGACGGCTGTTCACAGCCGGGCTTTACACGATAATGCATTCGCAAACCGAATCTCCGGCGAACCGGAGGTAAATCAAGCCCGAGAGCCTTCCGAATTGGTGAACGCAACCCATCGGCGGCAATCACCAGATCGCCACGATGTTCAACGCCATCCACCAGCAACCCGATCACGCGGCCGCCTAGCATCAATGGCGCTTCCACGACGGCACCCGTATGCGCTGTAACGCCGGGCGTCGCGGCGGCGGCGTTAAATAATTTCTCGTCTAGAAACAAACGGCGCTGGCCGCGTCCTTCCACCCGGCGGCCATTTCGCCAGGGAAAGCGCCCCTCGATGCGGTACGTGGGAAAGCAGTAGCGAACGCCATAGAACGGCGCGCCGCCAATAGCATCAGCCAGCCCCATACGCTCAAGCGTGGCCACGCCACTCGGCATCAGCCCTTCGCCGCACGGCTTTTCGCGAGGAAATGCGCCTCGTTCAAAGAGTTCGACCTCCACTCCCATCCGGCCAAGTAGGATCGCAAGCGACGCTCCGCCCACACCTCCGCCGGCAATCAGCACGCGCAACGTCATTCCCTCCCATTTGTAGCGTTCACGCTAACGAAAAACGATTCAGCCACCACTGAAGCGTCAGTTAAACTTCGGCAAGAACCGCGGCTTATTTCCCATAGCCGCGCGATAGCTTGCATCCGACAATAACATCCGGTCTTCCACCGCCAACCGCGAATGAAGCACGAGCCCGTTCCCAACTGCCGCAACCAGCGCGCTGATCCACGCGGTGTAAATCAATGGCAATGCAATCAGCTCCACAAAAACCGCCGCGTAGTTCGGATGTCGAACCCAGCGATACGGCCCGTCGCTAACCACTCCGAGCGGCGCCGAGTTCACGATTTGAACGTTCCAATGCGAACGCAGCGTACGAATCACCCACCAGCGCAGCGCGTTGGAAAGTAAAAATAAAATTGTCATGGGAATTGCCAGGGCCAGGATCAGCGGACGCCGCAGAAAAATTACTTCTGCTCCCGCGCCAATCAGAACGGCGGTATGTACCAGCACCATCCACTGAAAATGCGGTTCCGAAACTCGCGCTGCGCCACGCGCAATCATATCTTTCTGATTTGTGCGCGAAATTCTCAACTCCACGACGCGGCCAAGGCCGACCACGACGAGCAGCGCCAGATACGCAATGCGCGTTACGTCCACTGGAGCAGCATCATCTCCGCGCTGAAGCCCGGCCCGAACGCCGTCAGCAGGCCATATTCTCCAGCGGACACGTTTCCTCTCGTCATCCACTCCTGCAGAACGTAAATCACTGAAGCGCTCGACAAGTTTCCGTAGTCGCGCAACACGTCCCACGAATATTGGGTCATCGCACGCGGCAATCCCAGTTCCTCTTCGATGAACAAAAGAAGTTTCTGTCCGCCAGGATGCAGCACGAATGCAGCCATGTCGTCCTGCTGCAGCCCGTAGCTGGCCAGGAAACCTTCGACCAGTCCTTTGATCTTGTCCCGAATCAATTGCGGCACATCTTTGGAAAGTACGATGTGCAGGCCGCCTTCTTTCAGATCAAATCCCATCGCGTCAATCGACTGCGGAAAAAGGTGGCTGCGAGTTCCCAATATCCTAGGACGATTCACCGCCCGCGCATCGCCATTTCCGTTTCCGGCGTGCGATGCACCGTTTACCGAAGGCGTCGCCGAATTTCCGCGAGATACCACTGCCGCCGCCGCGCCATCTCCAAATAAAATTGTGGAAATTAAGTTTGCCGGGGACATATCCCGCCGCTGAAACGTCAGACTCGGCAATTCAACCGAAACGATCAGCACATTTCCTTCCGGCACGCCCTTCAGAAAGTCCCATGCTCTGCCAAGAGCCGCCGCGCCGGCTGCGCATCCCAACTCAGTGATCGGCAGCCTGCGAACGTCGGAACGAAATCCGAGATCGTTGATCAAATAGGCGTCCAGCGACGGAATAATCACGCCAGTGCAGGAAATCGTAATCAACAAATCAATATCCGTCGCAGCCAGGCCGGCATTTTTCAGGCAATCAGCCGCAACCTGACGGCCAAGCTTCACGGAATGTTCCTGATATTCCTTCGTAGTTTGTTCCAGCGATCGTGGCTCGATTGTGTAATCCGGTGGGAAAATAAAATAGCGCTTGTCCACTTTCGCATTCTGGATAACTTCAAGCATCATGGAAGTACGAGATTCGCTCAGCGGAAATACTTTGTTCAAATACGCTTTCACGTCACCAATCGTTACGACGTGCTCAGGCAAAGCCGTAGCAGTGGCGGAAACAGAAATTGGCGCGCCCGCTGAAACTGTATCCCACCGCGATTGTTCGTCTCGTGGCGACAGCAGTTCCGCGGGGCTAGTGATTAGCTTTGCGGTCATCAACTCCCCTTGGTCTAACTTCGTGAAGCTGGCAGATTATTTCCCGGCGAGCACGATGTCATATTCAATTTGAACTTCGTCTTTTACTTTGACGGTACCGCCGGCGACCTTGATCGGCGTGATGCCAAAATCGGTTTGCAATACAGTAGCGGTGCCTCGATAGTGCCCGTTTTCCAGACTCGTTTCAAGCACGATTGGTTTTGTCTGGCCGTGCAGCGTCAATCGGCCGTGGACTCGCCATCGCGAGTCTCCAATGCTTTCTACGCTTTCCGAAGCAAAATGAATTTCGTGAAACTGCGCGGCGTCCAGCACTTCGGGGCCAAGCATGCGCTGTTGCACGTCCGCGCGATCCTTTTCGGATCCGTCGGCGTCAACCACTTTCATTGCCGCCACGTTCACGTCAAACGATACAGAAAATGGTTTTGACGCATCCACATCGCCACGGGAAATCGGCGCCACAATTTCATGATTGTGCGAAGCTCCGGAAAAAACGCCCGTTTTACCAACGTGTACGGTTAACTTGGAATGTGCGGCGTCAATCGGCCGTTTTTCAGCCCCGGTTGCGCCAGAAAACAGGCATGCCAGAATTGCGATGGTTACCAGTCTTCGATGCCCCAGTGTCGCATCCTCCACGGTACCTCTCTGAAATTCGATTCGCCAGCGCATGAATTGGTTGCTGAAAATTATTCGGCACATCTTTTGCGTTTCGATTCCGCCGATGTACACTTATGTTTCCGAGGGGACCGGCAAGATACCGACTGCCTGGGGGAACGTGGATGCCGGACGAGCTGGCCGAAAAAGTAATCACTATTCTTTCCACGGTAAAGCACATTCCGCGGGAAAAAATCACACTGGAAAGCTCGCTGGTCGACCTGGGCTTCGACTCACTCGACACAATTTCTATGCTCTTTGAACTTGAGACGGCCTTCAATATTTCAATTCCGGATGAAAACGCCCGCTCTATTCGTTACGTTCATGAA
>DASYNR010000386.1:0-21950 GCA_036008485.1 Candidatus Acidiferrales bacterium
CTGCTTGCTGCGCCCTCGCCCGAGTCTTTGATCGGAAACGCGAGTGCCAAAGACCATCGAGGGCGCAGCAAGCAGCGCCCCTACATGACCTACTTCGTCGGTCCGATCAATTCTCGATGCGTGCGCAACAAAAAATGATCGGTCATTCCGGCGACGTAGTCGCAGACGACCAAATGCGCCGCGCGGCCTCCGGCTGAAGCGGGTGCGGTGGCTTCGGCGGTATAGAACGGCGGCATGGATTCCGGATGGGCCATGTAGTGGCGGAAAAGTTCGTCGAGCGCGGCGACTCCGCGATCACGGTCTTCGGCGATGGCGGGATTGTCGTAGAGATTTAATTTTAGGAAGCGTTTTAGTTCGCGGCTTTCCTGGGCAACTTCGCGAGAGAAGGCGGCGAGGCGCATTGGTTCGGGCGGAGCGGCGTCTGGAAGAACTCCGGCGCCGGTGGAAAATAAAATTCCGGATGGAGTTACTCCGGCGGTTCCGGGATTTGCAGTGGTGAAAGCGTAGGCGCGAACGTCGGCAACACTTTGCACGCCGGAATTAATTATGTTGCGGCGCGTGGTTTCGATCAGGTCGGTGGCGAAAAAATCGAGCGTGCGCTTCAGCGCTTCATTGAATAAAAGTTGCGGGCGCGCGACGGGATGCCGCGTTTCGATTTCGCGATAGAAACGATTTACCAGCGGAACGCCGGCGAGAATTTGTTCGATGGAGATGAGTCCGGCTTCGACGCCGTCATCGAGATCGGCGGTGTTGTAAGCGATTTCATCGACAAGATCGATGAGCTGGGATTCCAGCGGTGGCCGCTCGTCGAGCAGATATTCCGCGAGTTCCGGATATTCTGCTTCTGAATAATCGCGCGAATGTTTCACGATGCCTTCGCGAACCTCGAAGGTCAGATTCAGTCCGGGAAAGGCGAGGTAGCGCTGCTCAAAGCTTTCTACAATATGTAGAGCGTGAAGATTGTGATCGAAACGGGCGCCGTAAGGACGCATGAGCGCATCGAGGCGATGTTCGCCGGCGTGGCCGAATGGCGGATGGCCGATATCGTGAACGAGCGCGAGCGCTTCGGCGAGATCGGTATTCAGATTTAGAGCGCCGGCAACGGTGCGCGCGATTTGCGCAACTTCCAAAGTGTGCGTGAGGCGGTTGCGAAAATGATCGGAATAGCGCGTGGTGAAAACCTGCGTTTTGGCTTCCAGTCTGCGGAAGGCTCGCGAGTGGACGACGCGGTCGCGATCGCGTGCGTAGTCATTGCGATAAGGATGCGGCGGTTCGGAGTAGCGGCGTCCGCGGGATTGGGCGACGTCCATCGCGTACGGCGCTAGCGATGAATGTTCAGAAGATGCAGGCGTCGGCATGTGGCGATTCTATGATAGGCGTGACGGAAAAAGAAAACCCGAGATTCTTCGGAACTCACACTGTGAGTTCCTCTGAATGACGATCTAAACATAGTGCGGCTCACCGCCCACACCGTCATTCCGAGGCGCGCTTTTTGCGCACATAGGGTGCGCGGACGACGGGGCGCGATTCGCTGCGGCCCCGCGTCACTTTAAAAGAAGCGCGAGTGCCGAGGAATCTGCTTTTGTTCTTACGCGCGGAAAAATTCTTTACGATTGTCCGGCGGAATTTTCGAGGCGCTTGGTGGCTTCGTCGGCGGCAGGAGTATTTGGAAATTCGGTTTTAATTTGCGTGAGCAATTTGGTGGCTTCGGCCGGACTTGTTTTGCTGTAAACGTCGGCGAGCGCGAGCATCACGAGCGGCTTGGGTTCGAGCACGGTGGGATTCGCGATGAGCTGCTGATAGATCGGAATTGCCTGCGCGGATTTTCCGTTTTTCACGTCAAGCGAGGCGAGCTGGAATTTTGCGAGCGAGGCTACGTCGTCATTGCTTGAGTCGGAGAGCTTGGTGAGTTCGGCTTCGGCTTGCGCGTCGTGGCCGAGTTGGATTTGGCAGAGCGCGTCAAAATATCGCGCTTGCTGGCCGGGTTTAGTGCGCGAATAAGAATTCGCGATATCGGTGAATTTCTGCGCGGCGTCCTGGTATTTATTTTTTTCGTCGACGTAAGTGGTTTCGCCGGGCTGAGTCGGTTCGCCGGCGGCGCGAATGCGCGCGGAATAAATTCTAAGCGCGTCGCCCATTGCGGTGGAAGCTTTCGCGGTCTGATTCTGCGCGTAATATCGCCAGCCGAAAACGGCGAGCGCGACGACAATGACAACGCCAAGAATAATTGCGGTCAAGCCCTGATGCGAGGCAACGGCTTCGCCGCCGTGAGCAAACGCCTCGCGGAATTCGTCTTTTTTCAGGTCCTTACGTGAAATGCGCGCCACAGTTCCGCTCCTCTATCCATTAAGGGCAAATTGGGAAGCTGTAATCCTATCACAGATGGAAAAGAGGCTGGAATGCAGGATGAAATTAGATGAGCGATTTTTAAGGGCATGAACATTCGGAACGAGCTAAGAAATTACGCGGATTTATCGGCAGGCGTAGTGCGCAGGCGTTTGGCCATCACCAGTATGGCGCCGTGCGGCTGGGCGGGTTCGACGTCAAATTCGTCCATGAAGGAACGCATCAGAAAAATTCCGCGGCCGGAACTTTTCAAAAGATTTTCGTCGGCGAGAGGATCGGGAACGTCTTCCAGGCGAAAACCTTTGCCTTGATCCTGCACGCGGACAATTAATTTTTCGGGAGTTAACTCAAAGGTGAGGAAAATTTTCTTGCCGGGCTGCTTCTGGCTTCCATAATTGTAAGCGTTGATTACGCCTTCGCGAACGGACATGCCGATTTTGAAACAGTCGTCATCGTCGAAGCCGGCGGCCGCGGCGATGCGCGTACACATTTCTTCAGCGAGACCGACGCTGTCCAACTGCGATTCGAGAGTAACTTCGACGCGTTTATTGCTCACTGTAGAATGGCCGTTCGTAGTAAGGCTAAATTTCGTAGCAAGCCTAAATGCAAGATTAAATGCGGATGTAATGGGTAGCACAGCGTTCCGGCGTAAGTCAATCGAGTTATGGACATTTACGGATGCACGCGAAGCAAGATTGATGTGTAGTGGAAGTGGCTAAATGCCGACGCCGGCGCGCGGGCGTTCCTTGCGAACCCACAGCGTGTCTTGAATTGGTTCGGAAGCGCATTCGATGGCGATAGTTGTGACGGGAGAATCCGGCGCATCCTTCGGTAAATTTATAAAGCGAGTGCGGAATTCTTCCTGCTGGAATTTAATTTCTTTTCCAGTGGCATGCATGCGCGCGGATTTCACTTCAGTTTTCAGTCCGCTGATGGCGACGTAATCGCCGGGCCAGTAGTGGACGTGCATGAAAAGAGTGTTGTCCTTGCGCGTGAATTCGGCGTATTCGGAATGGCTGACGTTGCAGCGATCCGTTTCGTAAATTGACGCGCCGTTACGCGCCAGCCATTTTCCAACTTCGGTGAGCACGCTTACGGATTCCGGCGGAATGGAGCCGTCACCCTTCGGACCGATATTCAGCAAATAATTTCCACCGCCATTCGCGCACTGAATTAAATTTCGCACAATTGTTTTCGGAGTTTTCCAACTGTCATCGGCGCGCTGATAGCCCCAGCTTCCATTTAAAGTCATGCAGCTTTCCCATGCGCGGCCGCCTGACGCTGCGGTGATTTGTTGTTCCGGCGTGGAAAAATCGCCGGGCAAACCGTTGCGATTATTTACGACGATGTCAGGCTGAAGTTCGTACACCATTTTGTTCATGCGCTCAGATTCCCATTGATGTGAATTGAGCGGCCAATTCACGTCGTACCAGAGAACGTCAACTTTTCCGTAGTTGGTCATGAGTTCACGAATTAATCCGTGCGTGTATTCGACGAATCGTTTGCGAGCGTCTTCGTCATTCGCGCAGCGCGCGCCGTCGGAATGATGCCAATCCATCAGCGAATAATAGAAACCGAAACGCAATCCTTCGGCGCGGGCAGCTTCGACATATTCATGGACGAGGTCGCGTCCAGCGGCTTGTTTTGACGCGCAATAATTTGTGAGCTTGGTATCGAAATTACAGAAGCCTTCGTGATGCTTTGACGTCATGACCATATATTTCTGGCCGGCGGCTTTCGCGAGTTTGGCCCATGCGCGCGCGGAATTCTTGACGGGATTAAATTGATGCGCGAGCTGCTCGTATTCAGGAACGGGAACGGCTTCTTCTTCCATTTCCCACTCGTGGCGTCCGACAACGCTGTACAAACCGAAGTGAATAAACATTCCAAAGCGAGCTGCATGCCACCACTTCATGCGGCGCTCGCGATCGGCAAGAATTTCTGGAGTTTCTTGCGAAGCGGCCTGCGGTTGTGGTTCCGATGCGGCTGAAGGATTTACGATTCCAGCTTTCAGCGCGAGGAGAGAACTGCTTGTACCGACGAGCCAGTCGCGCCGCGTGATTTGATTGGGTGACATGAGTGAACCCTCCTCGAGCTTTCTGCCTGATCGGAGACCGCGATTATTTGGTACGCGGGCAGGTCGCAGACCTGCCCCTACGTCGAGCAACTTATATCATTTTCTGAGCGAGAAATGATTGTAGGATACACGTCGATTCACGAAGTGTTTTGGTGGAGGTCGTTGATGCGGATGTTGCGAACTTTTCTTTGCGCGATTTTATTTTTTGGCGCGAGTGCGGCGATCCACGCGCAGGCGGCGCCGCAAACTATTTTACTGTGGCCGAATGGTGCACCCGGCGCGATGGGTAACGAAGATATTGACAAGCCATCGTTGACGATTTTTCCGGCGAGCGGCGCGGAGAAAGTTCCGACGGCGGTGATTATTTGTCCGGGCGGAAGTTACGGGCATCTTTCGATGGAGAAAGAAGGGTCGGATGCTGCGAAATGGTTGAACGACCGCGGGATAACTGCGTTCGTGCTGAAGTATCGGTTGGGGCCGAAATATCATCATCCGATTGAGATCGGTGATGCGCAACGCGCGATTCGGTGGGTGCGTTTACATGCAAAGGAATATGGATACGACGAAAAGCGAATTGGAATTTGGGGATTTTCGGCGGGAGGACATTTGGCATCCACCGCGGGGACGCATTTTGATTTGGGAAAACGTGATGCGAGTGATCCGATCGAGAGGCAAAGTTCGCGGCCAGATTTTATGATTCTGGCGTACCCGGTGATTACGTTTACGGCGCCTTATTTGCATCAAGGCTCGCGCGATAATTTACTCGGGGAGCGCCCTGATCCGGCGCTGATTGAATTGCTGTCAAACGAAAAGCACGTGACGGCTGATACTCCACCGACATTTTTATTTCATACGACTGAGGACAAGACGGTTCCGGTTGAGAACAGCGTTTATTTTTATTTGGCGCTGCGAAAGGCGGGCGTGCCGGCGGAGATTCATATTTATGAAAAGGGCGCTCACGGATTGGGATTGGCGCCGGGTGATCCGGTGGTGAAAAGTTGGACGGATCGATTGGCGGATTGGTTGAAGGTAGAAGGGTTGCGGTGAAATGCGACCCGCGATGAGCGCGGGTGTGTGTTCAACGCAGGGGCGCAGGGTACGCGGAGAAAGACGGAAAACGGAAAAGCTACTTCGGAGCGGTGTAGTTGGTGTATTTCACCGTTTCGCGCATGTGGACGTCGCCGCGGCCGCGCAGGCCGAAGTGGAGAACTTCGCTGGCTTTGCAGTAGGTTGGGAACCAGTATTGGCCATCAATTTGTTCGCGATAGGTGACGAATGTAGGGACGAGATCTTTTTGCGCGTTGCGTTTGGTTGAGTTGGCGTTTACATCCTCGCGAGTTTTGCCGCAGGTTTTTACGATGACCAGGTCGCGATCGTCCACCCAGATTTTTCCGCGGAACATTTGTTTTTCTTTCTTGGGATTTTTCGGAGCGATATCGAAGACGTAGGTCTTTAGCTCGTCTACTTGCTGGCGGCCAACGTAGGAAACGTTAAATTGCGCCAACTCTTCGCTAGTGATGACGAAGGGGAGGCGATCTTTAATATCCTCGATGTCCCCGGGAGTGATCTGAATCGTGCGCAGAGTGTTGGCGGGCGCGAAAGTTGGTTTTTCCACGCGCCTGCCCTGGCTATCAACTGAAACTTCCGCAACTTGATTGAATTCACCGGCGACATTCTGTTCATTGCCAGAGAGTTCCTGAATGGTGATGGTCTGCGTGTAGGAATATTTTGCGCGGGCGGCTTTGGCGGCTGCTTCTTTGGCGGCGAATTTTTGGATGATTTCCTCGGTAGTGATCGACACGGGCTTCGCGGTGTCGAGCGGGCCGTTGCCGTCCTCGCAAACGGAGAACTGGGCGGAGGCACGCGGAGAAAATAATGTGATTAAGACGATGAGTGCGAAAAACGAGAGAAGGTTGCGATGGCGCATTTGGTGCTCCATGGAACGAGTGTTCAATATTTCATTTATTGGCGGACATGATACTTGAGCGGCGAGGATGGGACAAGCACTGCGGAGGGTTCCCGCAGCCGAACTGGTGCGTGTGAAAAATGTCACGAGCGCAGATGCAAAGAGTCATTCAACTTCTCGCGGTGCAAGACTTGTTGACCCCGTTTCAGGCTGTCGTAGTACTTTTTCCGTGAATCATCGCGGATCAATTCCAGGTTGCGCCGCGTTTGCGGAAATCTTTCGACGCTGCAAGCTTCGGAGAGTTCGTCGAAATATTCGGTGAGGCGGCGGATTGACCATAGGGATGGGCTCGGCGGAATCTTATTGTCCTTCATATTCATGGCCATTACGCCGCGATCGATTGGATTCCACAGCCAGGGCATAACGAGCGCCGCAAAATCGTAAGAGACAAAGCCGCGATCGCGAATCGCACGTATCCTAAGGTTTCCGGCGTCTACAGCAACGCATGCATTTCCGAAACTCCAGTAATATCCACTCGAAGTTATTCTGGCGCCGCGTTCGGCGAACAAGAATGACAAGTCTTCCCGAACTTTTTCAACAAATGTCTCATCCGATCCGATCGGCTCAAGTCTGTCTTTCTTGCGCGGGAAAACTAGACGGTAAATCCACGCGAACACCTTGAACGGGGGGATGATTAGTCTCGCGAAGATTCTGAGGCACCGAACACCGAAACTTGGGCGGTAGGACCGAGGATGGCCCCAAACCACAAAACCAACTTTCCACGCCTCCTTTGCCTTTAGCACTGTCCCTGCAAATCGTTCCTGAGAACATGCCTCATCGAGACGGTCCAGATCCTGTCTTAGCCACGCTGCTTGCTCTGCCAACGAGCCAAATTCCGGTTTGGACGTGAAATCTACTTCCGTCCTTACTGCCATCAGCATTACGGTCAATTCTCTCCATCCTTCAGGAGTGTGAGAGGGAGCGACGGAGACTTGTAGCGATCCCCACCCCTGAATGAAACGGAAACGCAAATGTTTGACTTCGACTATCAGTTCGGAATTTCCGATACCGGGAAGCCAACGATTTGAAACAACGCTCGCGCCGGAATTGGTAAAGAGGAAAGACAAATCGCGGAGGACTTGTTTCTCAAGCTGTTCGTCCGGGCCTTTCGTGGGGATGTTGTTAGTGATTGTACGCAAGCTTGGCAACTCCCGCACACCACGATATCGCGTCCGACTGATTCGGAGAAAGTTAAATTACCAAAGTTGGTGAGTCTTACGCCCAGTAGGAGCGGTCGAGCGTGCGGTATTGAATTGCTTCGCCCAAATGTTTGGTTTCGATATTAGGCGAGGCGGAAAGATCGGCGATGGTACGGGAAACTTTCAGGATGCGGTCATGAGCACGGGCGGAAAGTCCGAGGCGCGCGATGGCGGATTCGAGAAGGCGTTCGCCGTCGGCGGAAATGGCGCAGTGTTTACGAATCATGCGCGGCGCCATCTGTGCGTTGGAATACATTTTTTCTCCGGCGTAGCGTTTGAGTTGAATTTTTTGCGCGGCGATAACGCGTTCGCGAACTTTGGCGGAGGATTCCACGTCGGTGGTGCTCCGCAGTTCTTTATATTTCACGGCGGGAATTTCAATGTGGATATCAATGCGGTCAAGCAGCGGCCCCGAAATTTTGGAAACGTAACGCGCGATTTGTGGCGGCGTGCAACGGCACTGGCGCGTGGGATCACCGAAAAATCCGCAGGGACATGGATTCATCGCCGCGGCGAGCATGAATCGCGAAGGAAATGAAACGGACATGGAGGCGCGCGCAATGGTGACGTAGCCTTCTTCAAGCGGCTGGCGCAAGACTTCCAGAACATTTCGCTCAAATTCGGGAAGCTCATCCAAAAATAAAACGCCGTTATGACTGAGCGAAACTTCGCCGGGACGCGGGACAGCGCCGCCGCCGATGAGTCCGGCGTCACTGATGGTGTGATGCGGCGCGCGAAACGGGCGCGTTCCGACAAGTCCGCGCGACGCTTCGAGAACGCCCGCGACACTGTGAATACGCGTGGTTTCGATAGCTTCGTCGAGCGACATGGGCGGAAGAATTGTGGGGATGCGCTTGGCGAGCATTGTCTTTCCGGCTCCGGGCGGGCCGAGAAGCAGAATGTTATGTCCGCCGCTGCAGGCAATTTCGAGCGCACGCTTGGCGGCCATTTGTCCGCGAACATCGCGGAGATCCACGGAATATTGAGCGGCCTCGCCGAGAATTTCGCGCGCGTTGCAATGCACGGGCTTGAAAGATTCGGGCGCGTTGACAAGATCAACGGCTTGCGGAAGCGATTTCACAGCAAACACGTCAATGCCTTCGACGACTGCAGCTTCGCGCGCATTCGATTCGGGAACAACGACGTTGCGAATGCCTCGATCGCGCGCTGCGATTGCCGCGGAGAGCGCCCCGCGAACGGGACGGACGCCACCGTCGAGCGAAAGTTCGCCGAGGAAGACAAATTTGTCGAGGCCCTTGCCGAAAAAAGTTCCCTGGCAGCCGAGAATTCCGAGCGCCATCGGCAAATCGAAGGAGGAGCCTTCTTTGCGGATATCGGCGGGCGCGAGATTTACGGTGACGCTTTGCGGCGAGGGAAAATCAAACGCGCAATTTTTTAGCGCAGCTTTGATGCGTTCACGGCTTTCTTTCACGGCGTTGTCGGGCAGACCGACAACGGTGAATTCGCCCTGACGGTTCGAGCCGACGTCGACCTCGACTTCGACAAGATATGCGTCAATGCCGTAAACGGCTGCGCTGAAACTTTTGAATAGCATGGGATGAAGGAGGGCTTGTTTGGAGCAGCCGATGGATGGCCGCCCGTTGCAGGCGCCAGATGCAGAGCCAAGGTAACTCAAATGCTATTAAAAAGCTATTAAAACAAAGGCAAGGCGCGGAGGCTATCAGGGCGTTGATGCGTTCGACAACGGAATTGCATTCGGATGTGGCGTGAGGCGCGGAGTCGGATAACATGCGCTGAAGATAAATGATAGAGCAAGATTGATGACAAACCCGGCCATCGAAACGCAGGACCTGCACAAAAAATATTTGACGCTGCGGCGGAAAGAAATTCCCGCGTTGAATGGCGTGTCTCTGCGCGTGGAGCGCGGAACTATTTTTGGATTGCTGGGGCCGAACGGCGCGGGCAAAACAACTCTGCTGAAAATTCTGCTGGGACTTTGCGATTCGACGAGCGGAACCGCGCGTCTGCTGGATAGTTCGCCGGGTGATACGAAGGTACGGCGCCGGATTGGATATTTGCCGGAACAGATGCGTCTACCGGATTACATCAAAGCAACACCCTTCCTGCGATACATGGGGCGGCTGAATGGTGTGCCGTCGTCCACACTGAAAAAAAGAATTCCGCAATTGCTGGAGCAGGTTGGGCTGGGCGGAGTGAAGAAGCCGGCGAAATCCTATTCCAAAGGCATGCTGCAACGGCTGGGATTGGCCGGCGCGCTGCTGAATGATCCCGAACTTTTGATTTTGGACGAGCCGACGGACGGGCTGGATCCGCTGGGCCGCAAGCAAGTGCGCGATTTGTTGCAAGGGTTGAAGGCCGCTGGGAAAACAATTTTTCTGAATTCGCACATGCTTTCGGAAGTGGAGCTGGTGTGCGATCAGGTGGTGATTCTGCATCAGGGACTGGTGGCGCGTCAGGCGACGCCTGAAGAATTTACGCGCGGGACCGGCGAATGTTTGGTGCGCGTCGCGTCGGTAAATGATTCGGTGCGCGCGGCGGCCGCGTCGATTGCAGGTACATCGGCCTGGACGGATAACACTTTGCGATTTTCGCCGCGGGATCGCGCGGAACTGAACGCGCTGATTGATAAGTTGCGGGCGGTGCCGGTGGAAATTGAGTCGGTGGAACCGGTGAAAAATTCGCTGGAGCAATTTTTTCTGAAAGTTGTGACGGGAGAGGACGCGTAATGTTTGCCGCGTACATGCATTCGGTGCGCGAAGCCGTCAACCGGCGGATGGCGCTGGTGTTGATTGGACTGGCGGTTCTTTTTGCGGTGCTGTTTTATTTTTTGTTTACGATAAAAACGGTTGAACCCAAAGATTTGTCGATGATTTTCCTGGGTAAGCGGATGTTGGGGCCCGCTTCACTCGCGGTTCCCGCGGCGCTAAGTGCAGAAGTCTCAATTACGGGCGGCCTGTGGTTATTTCTATCGATTTTCGCGTCGGTGCCGCTGCTGGTTTCATCGCTGGAAAAAGGGTGGGTGGAACTTACGCTGACCAAAGGAGTAGCACGTTGGAAAGTGCTGATGGGGTGTTACCTCAGCGGACTGACGCTTTACGCGATGACGCTTTGCGTAGCGATGATCCCAACGGCATTGTGGCTGTGGATAAAAACGGGAGTCAGTTTCAAGGCTCTGTTGGTGGCGATCGTGATTGAATCGCTGGGATTCGCGTCGCTTATGTCTCTGGCGGCGTTTGCGTCACTGACGCGGACCGGAGCTGCGCTGCCGATTATGCTCGCAATATTCGTAGATATTCTTTCGCCGGTATTGGCGGACCGCGAGCAGGGATTATTTTCTTTGATTACCGCGAGCTGGGCGCGCGGACTTATAAACTGGATCTACAGGATACTTCCGAAGCCGTTCGGCCTGCTGAACGCGGCGACGGGATACATTCAATTTGGAAGTATTAAGGATTGGTTTCCGTTCTGGACGACCGGCGTATTTATTGTTGCGCTTATGGGAATTACGATGTGGATGCTGCACCGCAAAAATTTGTAATCCTGCCTGCTTGAAAAACCACTGAAGAAAAATTACTGAGGAACAGTGACCGGCGCGGGCGCGCCTTGTTGAATTCGCACGAAGCGCTGCTGTATTGCTACGTATTCCTGCGCTTGATCGGACTGGAAAAGTTCGCGCGTGTTGACGTCGTCATCTGCGACGGGTGTGAGCGCGAGATCGGTGTAGGCCATTCGCGTGGGATCGCGTTTAATTTTTTGGTAGATGAGGTACATGTGCGTGTAAAGCGCGGCCCATTTCACGGCCTTCGCGGCGGTGCCTGCCCAATATTTTGGATAAAAGGTGAGCGGAGATTCGTGCGGCAGACCGGCTCTGCGATCGCGCCGGAATTTCAAGCGCAGAATTCCACCTTCGAGCGGGTGAATTTTTTCCACTTCCATGCAGCCCTTGAACCAGACCATGTAGAACAACGCTTTGCCGGGGCTGACTCCTGTGACCATGGCGCGGCGCAAGACTTTGTCGACATGCTCGAAGGAATAATATGTGCGCCATGCGGATTGAAACGCGTGTTCCCATTCTTCGGCGGACATGCGCGGATGCGCGGTGGTCACATGATTGACGTCATACTTATTCATGTCCGGATCCATGGCGACGCCCTCGTTGTAAAGTTTCTGATGATCTTCGGAACCGGGAAGCGGAGTCAGTATGAAAAATTCCAGTAGATCGATGGGCAATTCTTTTTGGATAATGCGGACGTCGTGAAGAATTGATTCTTCGGTGTCGCCGGGAAATCCCAGAATGTATCCGCAGCAGGTGAGCACGCCGACCTGCTTCCACTTCAGCAGCATGGCACGATATTCGGTGATTTTATTCTGGCGCTTTTTCGCCCCTGCCAGCGCGTCCGGATTAATATTTTCCAGCCCGATGAAAATACGCTTCACTCCGGCGCGAGCGCTCTTTTCGATGAAGTTCGGAATTTTGTGGCAGAGTGTGTCCACTTGAATTACAAATTTGATGCCAAGTTTTTCAACTTCGCGCAGATAAATCAAGCGATCGAGAATGGATTCCCAATCTTTGTTGCGCGCGAAGTTGTCGTCGGTGATGAAAAAACTGTGCGCGCCCTGCGCCAGATTCGCGCGAACGATGCGTTCGATGTCATCGGCGGAGCGGCGGCGCGATTTTCGTCCCTGAACATTAATGATGGTGCAGAAAGAACATTGATAGGGACAGCCGCGGCCGGCGTCGAAAGTTGTATTGGTGCCGATGGTGCGTTTCACGCGTTCAATCGGAAGAATCGGCGTGGCCGCGCCTTCGAGATTCGGCAGGTCGTCCATGAAATTGTAGAGCGGCTTGAGAGTTCCCGCGGCGGCATCGCATAAAACTTGGCCGAGACGGCCTTCAGCTTCACCGGCGAAAATTGAAATTCCCATTTCCTGCGCGCGGCGAACATCGGGATCGAGTTCGGTGAGCATCGCGATTGTGCCGGAGGCGTGAAAGCCGCCGATGCCTACATCAATTCCAAGGTGGCGCAGCGGCGCAGCAATATCCAGCGCGCGCGGAAATTGATTGGACTGCACGCCGACGAGCATCACCATTCCAGCACCGGCTGATTTGATGAGCGCGGCAATTTTCTCGGGACGAATGCGCGTGTTCGTTTCGTCGAAGGCGTGAATTTCGATTTCGACGTCATCGCCCAAAACTTTTTGCTCCGCGCATTCCTTGGCAAGTCCGTAGAGAACGGCGAGCGAATTTGAGGGCATTCCGGCGCGCAGCCACTGAATCACGTATCCATCGTCGTCGTAGTGCGACGGCTTGATGAACACGAGGCAGAAACGCTTCGGCGCTCGGGTCGAATCTGTCATTTAACCTGTAACGATCGGTGGAGAATGAATGGAACCTACTATATACCGCGCGGAGATACAATGAGGATTGAACTATCAGGGAGGCAACGGAGAGATCAATGAATGATGTGCTGATCCGCGGAGAAGAACCGGCTGATATTCCCGTAGTCCGGAAAATTGTTGAGGAAGCTTTTCTGCAACCGGCAGAGGCGAAATTGGTTGACCGTCTGCGGGCCGATGGCGAAGCTGTGATTTCCGCGGTAGCCGTCGATGCGGGGAACGTCGTTGGGCACATCATGTTTTCTAGAATGTCGGCTCCGTTCCGGGCGCTCGGATTGGCGCCGGTAGCCGTGAAGCCCGACTTGCAGGGGAACGGAATTGGGAGCGAATTAATCCGTTGGGGATTGGCCCAAGCTAAAGACGATAAGTGGCAGGGCGTGTTTGTTTTGGGTGATCCAAAATATTACGAACGATTCGGTTTTAGCGTGGAGCTCGCCGGTGGATTCGAGTCGCCGTATGCGGGCGAACATTTTATGGCGCTGGCGTTAAATGGCGCTTTACCAGCGACATCCGGAAAAGTGGAATACGCGGCGGCTTTCGAGATGCTCGGTTAGTTCGAGATTTAATTCTGTGCGATTCATTTGCGGAATCAGAATGGATTGGACCCGAGTGGATTCTCTGCCGCGCTTTACAGCACTAGCGGGGCGGCTTATAGTTGGCGCAATAAGATATTGCCGCGCGGATTCAGCGCGTTCGGAAAGAGGCTTCTGATGATGATCGTGGTGCTGGTAATAATTGGCGTGGTGGTGCTGGCCATCATCGCGATGTACAACGGCCTGGTGCGGTTGCGCGTCCAATGCGATAACGCGTGGTCGGATATTGACGTGCAATTGAAGCGACGCTACGACCTGGTGCCAAATTTGGTGGAAACGGTGAAGGGTTATGCCGGACACGAGAAGGGCACGCTCGAAGCCGTTGTGCAGGCACGAAATTCCGCGATGTCCGCGCAAGGCCCCGCCGCGAAAGCTGACGCCGAAAATATGCTGACCGGCGCGCTGCGGCAAGTGTTCGCGCTCGCGGAGGCGTATCCGCAATTGAGGGCGGTTGAAAGTTTCACGCAGCTTCAGAACACGCTGAATTCACTGGAAGATACGATTCAAAACGCACGGCGCTACTACAACGCAGTGGTGCGCGATTTGAATACGAAAATTCAGGTGTTCCCTTCCAACATTATCGCGAACATGTTTAATTTCAAGCCGCGCGAATTCTTTGAGGTAAGCGCGCCGGCCGAACGCGATGCGCCGAAAGTTAGTTTCGGCACGCCAGCGGCGTAATTCACATGAAAAAACTTCCCACGTTTCTGCGCAGAAGCGGATTTCCTGCTTTCTTTCGCGCGATGCTTGCGCTATGTATGGCGCTTTCCTGCGCAGGTGCGGCCCCTGCACGCACTCTAACCATCCAAAGTTTCAAATCGGAAATCGCAATCACTCCTGACGGCATGGTGGATGTGACTGAAACAATTCAGGCGCATTTTGCGGGGTCGTGGAACGGACTTTATCGAA
Source organism: Candidatus Acidiferrales bacterium (assembly GCA_036008485.1). Lineage (GTDB taxonomy): Bacteria > Acidobacteriota > Terriglobia > Acidiferrales > UBA7541 > DASTCZ01. The sequence goes on from DASYNR010000386.1 coordinate 14,470, forward strand.
CAGTTCCAGTTCAATATACGACGCCGCAGGGATTGAACTTCACGCTGGACGTTACTCCCGTCAGCGTCACAGATGATTCCGGCGCTGATCTGAAATATGACACGAGCAGTGACAACGGATATTTGAAATTCAAAATTTATGTTCCTAACGCGGTAAACGCTACGCGGACGATTGTGCTGCACTACCGCGTTAGCAACGCGCTGACATTCTTCGACGATCACGACGAGCTTTATTGGAACATCACAGGAAATGATTGGGACGAACCAGTCGGAAACGCTTCAGCAATGATCACACTTCCGGCGGGGACGACCGGCCTGCATGCGCTGGCGTTCACGGGAACGTACGGATCAAAATCCGAAGACGCGAAAGTTTCGACACTCGGAAGTGTAGTTGACGTTCAGATGCTGCGAACGCTGGAATTCCACGAAGGCGTTTCGGTAGTAGTCGGATGGGACAAAGGATTTGTTCGCGCGCCGACAAAAAGCGAACTGATTTTTCGATTTCTGCAGAGCAATTGGCCGTTTGTTGTTCCGGTCATCGTGCTTTTTGTGATGTACTGGTTCTGGTACACGAAGGCGCGCGATCCGCGGCGCAACTCCATCACCGTGCAATATGAACCGCCGGACGGCATGACGCCGGGCGAAGTCGGTACGCTAGTGGATAATTCCGCCGCGATGCGGGACGTCACAGCGACGCTCGTGGATCTCGCGGTGCGCGGATTTATCACGATCGAGGAAACGCAAACGTCGCACGCGTTGGGGTTAGTTCACGGCAAGGAATACACATTTCATCTGAAGAAAAAGGCCAGCGAGTGGACGGGATTGCAGCAGCACGAACTGCTTCTGCTTTCAGCTTTATTCACGGATGGCTCTGTCGAAACCGTGACCCTTCACGATTTGCAGAATCACTTTTACAAAAATATTCCGGGTATTCGCGACGCGCTTTTCGACGAGCTTCTGGGGCGCGGATATTATTTGCATCGCCCGGACTATGTCCGCGCCGGCTGGATCGGCGGCGCGCTAGTGGCAGGATTTCTGCTTTTCGTCGGTGGAATGGCATCGTCATTCGCGATGCGGCAAGCACCGACGGCGCTGATCGTCTCGGCGATTCTAACTGGGCTAATTATCTGCATTTTCGGGTGGTTCATGCCGGGCCACACGGCCAAGGGTATGACCGCGCTCGAAAACACGCTGGGCTTCGAAGATTTTCTGCAACATGTGGAATCCGACCGCATCGCGCGCATTGAAAAAACTCCCGCGTTGTTTGAAAAATATTTGCCGTTTGCGATGGCGCTGGGCGTCGAGAAGAAGTGGGTCGGCGCGTTTGGAGATATCTGCAAGCAGCCGCCTTCGTGGTATCAGGGCGGCGTTTACGGAAATAATTTTGTGCCGCTTTATTTTATCGCCAGTTTGAATTCAATGACGGCGCAAACTTCTTCGGTTATGTCGTCAGCTCCGCGAAGCGCAGGCGGCGGTTCGGGATTCGGCGGAGGCGGATTTTCCGGTGGCGGATTTGGTGGAGGCGGTGGAGGCGGATTTTAATTGCCGCCGCAGTTGGCGAAAAAAATTATTGCCGCGCTGGCATGGGATGCGCGGCGAAAAATTTCCAGATTACTTCGTTCGCTTCCAGATCATCGCTGGACTTGCCAATTTTATTCGCCGGAACGTATGGCTGCTCGCCGCCGGGCCAGAAGTGCCCGCCATCCACGATGCTGTACAGCATAACTTCCGCGCCCTGCGTGCAATCCGTGTAGGAATCTACATTTGTTTGTAATCCGCCCGAGGCGCGTGGCGGCAGCGTAGTTCGCTGGGCGCTTTTTGCGCAGCCCGCCGTTTTCGCCCAATCTTTCGCGGTGTCTGGCGCGGAAATAGTTGAAGGAGCGCTCGAGCGGCCTTTGTACGGAAGCACCGGATCTTCCGTTCCGTTGATCATCAGCAACGCAACAGGACGGAAAGTCCAATTCTTGCAGAACTCTTCCTGGGATTTCGCCATCTCCGCGCCAACCGGCGCGATTGCCGCGATGCGATTCGCCAGATTGCATCCCAACTGAAAATCCATAAATCCGCCGTCAGAAAATCCTGTGGCGAAAACGCGAGAGTCGTCAACAGAATATTCCGTATCGAGCTGATCGAGCAGTGCATTGAAAAATGCTAGGTCATTCGAGGATTGCCTTCCGGCGACTCGTCCGCCTCCGGTGCCCTGTCCGCCCCTTTGCCGGCCCATGCCACCGCCGCCACCCATTCCTCCTCCGCCCATTCCGCCACCACCCATGCCGCCGTGGCGGCCGCCATATCCGCCGCGACTTTGCGACGTGTCAGCTTCCAGGTTCGTCCAGCGGCGGCGCAATGCATTCGGATAGACGGCGATCACGTCGTGCTGGTCTGCAGTCGCGTCGAAACGCGAAAGGCGAATCATATCCAGCGCGTCATTATCGGCATCGTGCAATACAAGCACGACCGGATATTTTTGTTTGGGGTCATACTTCTTCGGGAGATGCACAACGAAAGTTCGCGCAACATCTTCGACGGTAACTGTTTCTTGCATGTCCTGTCCCGCGGCGGGTGCCGCAGTTGCCTGAGGCGGAGCTGCCGGCGGAGGATTCTGCGTTTGCTGAGCGTGAATGCCAAGCGCGCACAAAAGTATTAGAGCGAAAATATAAAAAGGGATCTTGCAGAGAGGTCTCATAATCATCCGTTCCTTTATAACCCACTTCTTGATAAGAAGTTGCGCGGCGTAAACGGGTTGCCCGCGTGCGCATTCAATACGAAGGGCTTAGCGTTTCGCGGGCATGGGATGCAGGGCGAAGAATTTCCAAATGATTTCGCTGGCGTCGAGATCGTCATTCGTTTTTCCGATGAAGCGCACAGGAATATATTGTTCGCCACCGGGCCAGGTATTGCCGCCCTTCTCGATGGAATAAAGAACCGCGGTCGCGCCGTCTCTGCAATCGGAGTAGGTCTCGACGAGCGTTTGCAATCCACCACTCGTTCGCGGCGAAATCGTGTCACGCGCCGGTTTCTGGCCACAGTTATTTATTTTCGCCCACTCTTTCAAAGTGTCACGCGCTGGCAAAAGATAAAATCCAACGGATGTGCTCAGCCGCCCCTTATAAGGAACCATCGGATCGTCCGTGCCATTCATCATTAGAAGCGGCACCGCGCGCCACGACCAATCGTTGCAACTTTCCGCCAAGCTCTCTGGCAACACCGCGCCGACTGTGGCAATCGCGGCGATGCGATCCGCCATTTCGCAGCCCAGCCGAAAATCCATGAATCCGCCGTCGGAAAATCCGGTGGCATAAATTCGCGAAACATCCACGGAATATTCTGATTCGATCTGATCCAGCAGATCGTTGAAAAAAGGCATTTCGTTTGCCGGACTGCCGCCGACATCATCCGGCCTCGGCGGTCTGGTCATGTCGTCCAGAATTGTTCTTCGCCGACCGAATGGGCCAATCGTTCTTACTCCCGCGTCCGGCGCAATCGTCCATCTGCCGTCACGCGAATTCGGATATACGACGATGAATCCGAATTGGTCCGCGGTTTTATTGAAATGCGAAATGCGGGCGATGAGCGAAGCGTCGCCGCCCATGGGGTGCAGCACGAGCACCACTGGATAGCGCTTCCTTTTTGAATATTCCGGCGGAAGGTGAACTTGAATCATACGCGGAGAACCATTCACTTTCACAACTTCTGCACGATCCTGCGCGCGCGCCGCCGGAGCGTTCAGCGCACACACAGCCGCCACAGCGTGCAGCAAAATTGTGATGGCACCGCGGAATTTCATCACAATACTGTGCCACGAGCCGCGAAGCGAGACAAGTTGCGATCGGTTGCGGGGAGGAAACCACAAGACACTTCGCTAAAAAACTTCAGTCGGCTCCGTGTTTGCCGACGCCGTAGGAATTCAGCACGTCGCTGAGCGTAATCACGCCTTCCAGTTTGTGAATGTTCGCGCGATTCACAACGGGCAGCAGTTCAAGCTGCGCTGTGCCCATGCGATTCAACGCCAGATCGAGCGACTGGTCCGAGTGCACGTGCGGAAAAACCATGGGATTCACGAGTTCCCTGAGCTGTTTTGTTGCGTTGAGCGCAAGTTCTTTTTCGAGCGTCAGTAAGCTGACCACGCCCACCACTCCGCGCTGATTCACGACAGGCCACGCGCGAAATTTGCTGATGCTGATTTTTTCCATGGCATCTTGTACGGTCAATTCCGAGGTCAATAGATCAGTTGCGGCAATCATAGCGTTTGAAACCTGCCGCTGTCCCGATTCCCGCAGCGATTCCGCGGACGGCAGGTGGATACCATCCTGCAAAGAAAGCGCGTCGTAGATCGTTCTGTGCTGCAGGCGTGAAGAAATAAAAAGACTAACGAGATTTGAAATCATCAGGGGCACAATCACGGAATAGTCGCGCGTGGTTTCAAAAATCATCAGCACGGACGTCATCGGCGCGCGAACAACTCCCGCAAAGACTGTTCCCATGCCGACCAAAGCGTACGCGCCGGAATTCGCCGTGTGCATCGGAAGAAAATGATGCGCCGCAGTTCCAACCGCGCCACCGAGCATTGCTCCGATAAAAAGACTTGGCCCGAAAATTCCGCCGGCGTTTCCCGAACCGTAGCTGGTGCAGACGGCCACAGTTTTTAACACAATCAGCAGCGCCATCAATTTCAGCGCCATGTCGCCGTTCAACGCGTCGCCAACATATCCGTAGCCTACGCCAAGAACTTGCGGCACAAACCAGCCCATCAATCCAACAACTAATCCGCCGGCAACGGGTTGGAACCAAACTGTGCTTTGCGGAAATCGCAGGAAGCGCGCCCGAATTGCCAGCAACAATTTTGTGAACGCAACGGAAACTAATCCACCGGCAACGCCGAGCAGCGCGTAAATTGCAAATTCCAATGGATGGACTAAATGATATTGCGGCACTTTGAAGAGCGGGTTATCGCCGAGCAGTAAGCGCAACACGACCCACGCCGTTGCCGAAGCAAGCACGACTGCGCCCATCACCGGCGCGTTCAAATCGCCCACAACTTCTTCGAGGGTAAAAAGCACGGCCGCGAGAGGGGTGTTGAATGCAGCCGCGATTGCTGCCGCCGCACCGACCGGAATTAATTTTTTTACATTTTTTGGGCTGAGTCCAAGGAAGCGCCCGAGCACCGACGCGATTCCTCCGCCGACTTGAACGGATGGCCCTTCGCGTCCCAGCGGAATTCCGCAGGCCAGTGTACCTGCGGTGCAAAAGAATTTTCCCAGCACGGTGCGAAGAGTGATTACACCGTCGCGCGCAAATAATGCAGTTTTGGTTTGCGGCACTCCGCTGCCGCGTGCGTCTGGAAAATATCGGAAAAGCAAATAGCCCATTCCAAGCGAGCCAGCCACAGGAATAAGCACGCGCCGCCACGCAGCGCTGCCAACAGGATAGAGATGCAAGCCGAGACGTTCCGTGGCCAGAATGAACGCGACAACAGTAGCTCCAGTGAGCGCACCAATCACGAGCGCTAAAATTAGAATTACTTGATCTTCACGCTGGCCGAATTGAGCTTTCCAACGAAGGAGCTGCATCCGCAGAAGATTTGGTTTTATACCGGCTTGCGCTGCTGCGGCCATTCTTGAAACGTCCTTTTCAAAGTAGCTCTCGATTAATTGTATACGCTGCTCGTGCAATTCGGGAATTCAGGTCGGTCTATTTTTCCGGCGGCAAATTACAAGCGCCCTTGAAATATTTCTTGATCCAGCCGTGCTCGCGATTCGATTCGTCATCCAAATGTTTTCCCCACGCCGACATCACGCTGGACCGGCTGACATAACCAATCAAATGGTGCGAATCGTCACGTCCCACCACTGGAAGACGCCCGATATCGTTCCGCAGCATTCGCGTCATAGCGTCGAAAACATTTTCGTCGGGATAGCAAACGACGAGCGCACGCGTGCCGGCGTCAAGGACAGTCTTTTCGCGCCCGCCTTCCACTTCCAGCATCGCCATCAAATCGCTTTGCGTCACCATGCCCGCGAGTTCGCCGTGCTGGTCCACAATCGGCAGCGCATGATGGCGCGCCATATCTGGATCGCCCGCAGCGATGCGGTCAACCGCTTCGGACACTTTCATCTGCGGAGAAATTGTCGGCACGTCGGAGAACATTACTTCGCTGACTTTCACTTGTTTCATCACGTTGGCTTCAAAATCCTGATGGGTGTCCAGACCTCGGCGGGCGAGCTTCTCCGTCATTATGGAATTCGGAAGGAAGCGAATGGCGATAAGGTCTGCGATCACGCAGACCAGCATCAGCGGAAGAATCGAATTGTAATCTCGCGTGATTTCAAACGCGAATACAATGAACGCAAATGTGGAACGCGACGCCGCGCCGAAAACCGCGCCCATCGCAACCAGCGCATAAGCGCCGGGCGCAAGATTCGCTGACGGAATAAAATGGTTCACCACTAGAGCGAAGGCTCCGCCCATCGCCGCGCTAGACATAAAAGTAGGCGCGAGCAATCCCCCGGATGTTCCGGAGCCAAGAGAAATAACCATCGCCAACGCCTTGAACACCAGCAACAGAATCAAAACATGCAATGTAAAGTGATTATTCAGAATGCCTGAAATCGTGTCATAGCCGACTCCCAGAACTCTGGGAATAAAAAATCCGATGATTCCTAATCCCAGCGCACCGATTGCGGGATGCCAAAGATCACTGACCGGAAGATGGTCAAACATATCTTCCATCCAATAGAGAAATTTCGTCAGGCTGATAGCGGCAAATCCGCAGAGCACGCCCAGAATAACGTAATACGGCAGGCCGGATGGAATGCCGAAATCCACGCCGGAAAAATGAAACATCGCGCCGGAGCCAAGCAATAGAAAACGCATGCTGGTGGCGAGCGTCGTGGAAATCACCAACGGTATGAATGAGCGCGCGCGAAATTCCAGCAGAAGAAGTTCGATTGCGAGAATTACACCGGCCAGCGGCGTATTAAATGTGGCGGCCATGCCTGCGCCTGCGCCACACGCCAGCAGAACTTTTCGCTCCGAAGCCGTTGTTGAAATAAATTGTCCAATCAACGATCCCATCGCACCGCCGGTCTGGATGATCGGGCCTTCCGCACCAAACGGACCGCCGGTACCAATCGCAATTGCGGCGGAAATCGGCTTCAGGATGGCAACTTTCGCTTCGATGCGGCTGCGCGATGTGAGCACTGCTTCCATCGCTTCAGGAATTCCGTGGCCCTTAATTTTTGAGGAGCCGAATTTCGCCATGAATCCAACGATCAGTCCGCCTACGACGGGCAGCAAAATTACCCAGCCGCCAAGATGATTGGCTTCGGGACTTCGGAACTGAGTTGAAAACTGGTGATAGAAAGCGATGTTCGTAATCAGGCCAATTAAATTATAAAGAACGTAAGCAATGACTCCGGCAAGCAAACCAATTCCGGCGGCCAGCAAAGAAATAAATTCCAGCCGGAAACCAGCGGCGTCTCC
>DASYNR010000387.1:0-2420 GCA_036008485.1 Candidatus Acidiferrales bacterium
AGTATCGGCTTCACGAAACGGCACATCGCCACCATCGACTTCCCGAATTCTTCGTACGCTTCGGCATCCAGTTTCGAGTGGCGCTCCAACTCGCGGCGCGTTCTGCCATGATCGTTCTCGCGCCACAGATAATCGCCGTTCTGCATCGGCGTGATGGTTCCGTCGAGCGGAAGAATCTCCAGCCCGTGGCGCGGCAAATCCAGATCCCGAATAATTTCCGGACGCAGCAGCGAAACTACGTAGGAAAAAACCGAAAATTTAAATCCGGGAATGATCTCTTCGGTGACGGCCGCCCCGCCCAGCACGTATCTGCGCTCCAGCACCAGGACTTTTTTGCCCGCCTTCGCAAGGTACGCCGCATTCACCAAGCCGTTGTGGCCGCCGCCAATTACGATTACGTCGTATCGTTTTGCCATGGATTTACGTGATGAAACTTGCGGAATATTGCGCGCACCGCAGATGTCGAAGCATTCTACAAGCGCAGCCGCAGAGTCACAACTAGGAAGAGAATGGCCTTGACTTACAGTCAGGCAAGTCGCAACAGGCTGTGCTTCGGAACGTTCACTCTTGCCGTATTCCAATTCATAAAACGAAGCACGGTTGAGGTAGAATGCCGCCGTCCTCCGCAACCAGTAAGTACATCTCGGCTAATGTGTAAACCAACGGGAGAGATAACATGGCTACGTTTTTTCTGTTTTTCATCGCCATCATTGTTCTGCTCGCTTTGAGCATAGTGCTCGGTTCGTTTTTCACCGTTGAGACGGCACAGGTAGCCATCGTTCAGCGGCTCGGAAAATTTGCGCGGGTGGCCGGTCCCGGCTTGAATTGGAAGACGCCCTATCTCGAAACCGTTGTTCGCCGGCTAAGCATGAAAGTGCAGCAGTTTGACGTGCAAGTCGAAACGAAAACTCAGGACAACGTATTCGTCCAAATACCCGTGTCCATTCAATACAAGATCATGCCCGACGCTGTCGAAGCCGCGTTCTACAAACTGTCCGACCCAGTCAAGCAGATTGAGTCCATGGTCTACAACGTGGTTCTCGGCCACGTTCCAAAAATGAAACTGGACGATACCTTCCTGAACCAAGCAGACATCGCGAGCGACCTACGAGACAACTTGGACGCTTCGATGAAGGAGTACGGATACTTCATCGTCAAAGTTCTGATCTCCGACATCGTTCCCGACCAGAAGGTGAAGGCCGCGATGAACGACATCAACGCCGCGCAGCGCGAACGCGAAGCTACCGTTTCCCGCGCGGAGACGAACAAAATGCTTTTGGTGAAACAGGCGGAAGCCGAGGCCGAATCGAAACGCCTGCAGGGAGAAGGTATTGCAAATCAGCGGAAGGCGATTATCACGGGTTTAAAGGATTCGGTCGAGGATTTCGCCAAAACGGTTCCCGGTTCCACTCCGCAGGATGTCATGCAACTGGTCCTAATGACTCAATATTTCGACACGCTGAAAGAAATTGCAGCAAACGATCACAGCAACACCATTTTGATCCCGCACACGCCCAACACACTCACGGATATTTACAGCCAAATTCGCAATGCCATCATCGCGGGCAACGAGCTTTCCACTCATCCCTCAATCCCGCCAGTCACTTCGGCGCCGCAAAAATGACGCCCCGCCTGAGGATCAGGCGCTCAGTTCGCCTTGCGATAGCGCGTACCCGCGACCTATAATCGCGGGCCGAGTTTTTCCGGCACTTTGCGAGCGATTTAGCGGCCAACTTTTAGAGATCATTACCACAGGAGCGATTGTGCCGATCGGAACAGCGGTCCACGACAGAACTTCAAAACTTTGCGAGAGCATGAACTATCGCGAGTGGTCGGGCTACTACGCCGTCAGCGTTTACGAAATGCATCACGACCACGAATACAACGCGATCCGCAATGCCAGCGCTATGATCGACGTCTCGCCGCTGTACAAGTATCTTTTGACCGGCAAAGACGCAACCAAGCTAGTGAACCGCGTGATCACCCGCGACATTAATAAAGTCGCTGTGGGACAGGTCATTTATTGCTGCTGGTGCGATGAAGAAGGCAAAGTAATCGACGACGGCACCATCTCGCGCCTCGCGGAAAATGCCTATCGCTGGACTGCCGCCGACCCTAGCATGCGCTGGTTCCATCAAAACGCGCTCGGCCTGTACGTGAACATCGAAGACATCTCCAACAAAGTCGCTGCGCTGGCAGTGCAGGGCCCCACCTCCGGCCGCTTGCTGATAAAAACGGCGCAAGCCGACATCGCGAATTTGAAATATTTTCGTTTCACTCACGGAAAAATCGCCGGCGTGGATGTCGATATTTCGCGCACCGGCTACACCGGAGACTTGGGTTACGAAATCTGGATGCCTTGGAACGAAGCGCCAAAAGTTTGGGACGCGCTGATGGAAAATGGCCGCCAGTTCGATCTG
>DASYNR010000388.1:0-9399 GCA_036008485.1 Candidatus Acidiferrales bacterium
ATTACACCGCCGCGCAGCAGATGATAAGTAAGTCCCTCGCGTTTTTCGCCTGCCCGCAGAGCGATCACCGAGTCCGAATCGGTACTTGCTTCCTCAACCGTGTGCGTCGCGTAGCCGCATCGCTCGATTAGTACGTCATAAGTTCCCACTGGCAGCGCTGTAAACGCGAAAGCGCCATCGGACGCAGTTTCAAATGACGGCGGATTGGGATCTTCGGATCGAAGCTGCAATGTGACCACAGCTTTCCCGAGAGGCTGTCCAGTCGCAGCACTATACACATGTCCAGAAATTATTCCGGAAGGCGGCTCGGATTTTTTGGAATTATTCGCGGATTGCTGGCGAGCCTGCACACTACCAATAAAAACAAACAACAAGAAAACAGTGAGCAGGATTTTCCCCGCATCACCAGAAAAGCGCGCCGACCGGGTTAGCGCAACTTCTCTCACATCTCTCTCCCGTAAACTTAGACACCGCTTTTCGGGAAATGGATGCTCGTCACTGCGGTACAGTCGGCTTCAGCTCAACAATTTTCGTCTCTCCGGGCTTCACGCTCACGCGCTCAGCAAACTGCTGATTTCGGTCCGCGAAATTAGTATCGAAATACGTCTCCGCATCATCCGGCGGCACAGCAAACAAAAAATAATCGCCCGGAACGATTCCCTTAAGTTGATAATCACCATTTGCGGTTGTACTTCCGGTGACGGTATATCGCGCAATTTGCCTCAACGAAGGCGATTGCGGAATCGCAACCACAACCTCACCAGGTACAGGTTTTTCGCCGTTTAGCACTTGCCCATTTATGACGCCAGTGTCGTTCGCCAGCGTAAGGACGCAATCCCCAATCGTCCCCCCGGCATCCATCGTGAACTGCCGAAACGTATAGTCAATCCTGTTACAGATCGCCTTCTTCAAATACATTTCTGTCTTGCCGTAAAGAGAAAAGTTATAGCGGCCAGTCTCAACGCGCGTAATCCGAAACTTTCCAGTCTGGTCCGTCGTAGAGTCGTACAAACTAGGCTTATCGAAAATCTTCTTCAGTAATTCCGGCAAAAGCGTCACGCCAACGCCCGATACGGATTGCCCGCTCGAATTCTCGATGATGATCTTGCCGTCCACTTCACCTCGCAGCCCAATTTGAACATCCGCATGGACGTCGCCGCCCGAAATCTGAATTATTTTTCCGCCGCTACTGAAATTAAGTTGTCGTTCGGCGTCCGTCGCCGGGCCTGTAATCAACGCGAACGCCCACAAAATATACTCGCCCGACGGAACTCCGGGAATCAGAAATGAACCATCAGCATTTGGCGCGGGGGCCGTAACTCCCAGCACGCCAGTTCCAACATGGCCGAGACCGACAAAATATCGCTTCGGAACTGTTGCTGCGGTTGGGTCGATAATCGTTCCCGAAATTGAATACGTCAATTGTCTGCTCATAGAAAAGCGAACGCCGCTCGTTTCGCCTCCCGCGCGCACCTTCATTTTCTGCGCATTTTCGGTAGTAGGGGTGCCCGGATAATACGTTGATCGAAAAGCGGAAATTGAATCGTGAAGCTTTGAAGTCGTTTCGTCCACATACGTATGCATATTCAAAGCGCGAATAAAATAATCGCCGGGCGGCAAATCGAAAATGCGAAATTCACCCAGATCGTCGGACTGAACCGTCGCAACTTGTGCTTCCTCCACTAATCCTCCGCGATGGTAGGTCAGGCGAATCGCCGACACCTCCGCATCCTCCAGCGGCTGATTTTCATCATCCAGCACAGTTCCTGAAATTGCTCCACCGACAAAAAGTCGAAAGTCGAATTTCTCGATAGCTTGTCCGGCACTAACCACGATTTTCTTTGACTCTGAAGCCGTTCCCGCTCGATCGAACATGTGGCCCGCAAATCCCCGGCGTTCCGCGCGAAGCGTATATTCTCCGGGAACGATCTGCGTGAACGCATAAGCCCCGGCGCTATCCGTCAGAGCGGAGCGTTGCACGGGGATCCGAACGTCGTCGAATTCGACGACCATTGTCAATGTCACGGTGGCGATCGCGATCGGCGCGCCGTCATCCGCGCGATAAACGTGACCCGAAATTTGTCCCACACCTTCGGACGCCTTTTGCGGCTCGTTCTTGGTTTGTGGGGAATCCTGTTGTCTTGCGGCAGTGCGAATATTCAGAATAGCTAATGGAAGTATCACGAGAAAGAAGGCGGCCGTGCTAATTTTCAGCGCAGAAAATCGTTGTCGTGTGAACCGCGTCAACGCCGGTATCCTCACACGTAAACTTTACAACATTGTCACTGCGCCGTCGCCGGTTTCAGCATCACACTTTTCGTATCCCCCGCTTTCACGCCCGCCCGTTCCGCGCTCGCCAAATTCCGTTCCGCAAAATCCAGCGCGTAGTAACTGTCCTGATCGTTTGGCCGCACAGCAAACAGAAAATAATCTCCGGGAATTACTTTCAGCTGGAATTGCCCGTCGGAATCTGTTGTTTTCGTCATCGTATAGTCTGGATTCTCGCGGAGCGCGCGTAATTGCGGAATTGCCACCACATAAACGCCCGACAACGCCTTACCGCCATCTAGAACCGTGCCAGTTATCGTGCCCCACTCTGACGAAATAGTGGCGCGGCACTCGTCCAGGTTGGTTCCAATCTCAATCTCGATCGGCTGCTGTGCAAAGTCTTTCCCACCGCAAGTGATGTCCTTTAAGTATCTTTGCGCTTCGCGTTGATCGAGTGTGAAGAAGTACGAGCCCGGAAGGATATTTTTAATTGTGAACGCTCCATTTGGCTCGGTCTCGACTTGCGGATCGGAACTTTCGATCACGCTTCCCAGGCCGGCTCGTGGCTGAAGATCAATTTCCGTGTCAGCGAAATCCGGGTTCTTCGCGTTCTCCATGATGAGTTTGCCGCGCACCTGACCGGTCTCGCTCAATTGGATACTTACGTTCGCATCCGCATCTTCGATAGATGCAGTCGCTGATCCGACCCGGATACGGTAAGGAAATCGTGAACGCGTTTCGGACGGCGGACCGGAAGCCGCAGAGGATTCGGAACGTGGTAGTTCTTCATACAGTCGCGCCACTAACGTGTATTTTCCCGGCGTGAGTCCGGCGAACGTCACCGTGTTGTGTTCATAATTCCAGATCGGCGGCGCGTCTGAAATCTTCTCGTCATCGAGCAGGACACTAACTTGCGCGGTAGTCTTAGACGTTCCAGAGATGTGAACCGTGATTTTGTACGTGTTCCGGTTTGCGCTTACAACTTGCAAATCTATAGCGTCAACTTCAGCTCCCGCGGACAACTCTACAGTTTGCGCTTCCGCTGCTTGCGGAAAACCAGGGAAGTAAGCCGGAGCGAAAGTCCACGCGCGACCTTCGGTGATCGATCCCGTTTGTTTGGCCGCGCCTCCGGCACGAATCAAATAGTTTCCGGGCTTCAAGCCGGCAAGCCGGTATTCGCCCCTGTCGTCGGTTCTCGTCTGGGCCAACTCAAATTCGGTCATGTGCCCGCCCTCGGAGTACGACGGGCGTATGGCGAAAATTTGCAGCCCGTTCACGGGCTCGCCATCTGAATCTGTGATTCTGCCTGCAATAACGCCTGCTAACCCAAGGCGAATATCGATCTTTCCGCGCGCTTGTCCTGCCGCTAACTCTATTCGACTGGGTTCTGATTTATCGCCATCCTCGCGGAAATACCCATCAACGTAGCCCGACCGCGTGGCTTCAACCACGTAAGTGTTCGGATCAACATTTGAAAACGAATAGCTACCGTCAGCCTCAGTGCGAGTAGTTCGATTCGGAACCCGATCGCCAACAAACAGCGTTACAATCGCTTTTGAAATCGGTTGCCCGTTATCGGCGCGGTAAACGTGCCCAAAAATTTTACCCGTCGGCGCAGCCGCAGATTGTGAATCACTCTTTGTTTGCGCAGATATGTCCTGCTGATTTGCATAGCACGTGGAGACGCTCGCAAATGAAAAACTAATCAGGAAATAAATCAGCGCAGCTTTTCCGGAATGAATTGCTCGGTATCGCAAAGCCAAATTCAAAATTCCCCAACCTCACATATTTTTCGCGAACAACTATTCCTGCGGCGTCGCCGGTTTCAGCGAAACTGTCTTCGTGTCCCCAGCTTTCACGCTCACCCGTTCCGCGTCCGCTTGATTCCGATCCGCGAAATCAATGCTGAAATACGAGTGATCATCATTCAGAGGTACTGCAAACAGAAGATAATCACCGGGAATCACGCCTGAAATTTGATACTCGCCGTTGGCGTTCGTTTTTCGCATGAACCCAAATCGCTCCAGGCGGCGCTTGGAAACCTCCTCGGGAATTGCCACCACAATTCGATTCGGAACTGGCTTATCACCATCAAGAACTTTTCCTTTTATAACTCCCGAATCCGTTCCCAAAGTGAGCACGCAGTCGTTTACGTTCGCGCCGCCTTCGATGGCCAGCGGCGCGAACGTATAATCTTTTCCGTTGCAGACGGTCTGTTTCAAATACATTCCGGGGTCCAATGGAATCTCGAAATCAAAGCTTCCAGAGAAGACGTACCTAATTCTGAAAGTCCCGTTCCGTTCCGTTGTGGCCCGTGGAGAATTAAGAGCGGGATTTGTAGCGATGCTATTTCGCGGCAAAAGCATCACAGTAAATCCCCCAAGAGATTTTCCAGTCGAGTTTTCAATCGCGATTCTGCCGCTCACTTCAACCTCGGCGCTGACCTGAATATTCGCGCGCACGTCGCTGTCCGAAATTCGCACAATCACCGAGCCGGAACTGCCTCGCTCTGAAACCCGCTCTGACTCTGGCTCGAGCTGTAGCGCTTCGATCGAGTACGTACCTGCGGTAAGTCCGTTGAGTGTGAAAGATCCTCCCGCACTGGAAATCGCTCTCGTTATTCGCCCTCCGTTATTTGCCAGGTCACTCGTATTCGTCGCCGTCAATTGGTAGCGGCTCTGCCCGCCGAACCCAGAAGCGTCCACAACATTTCCCGTAACCGAATAAACCGTCAACGGTTCAACTGAAAAATGAATTCCACGCAGTTCGCTGGCCGGCGTGACTCTTAACAGTTGCGCGTTTTCAACTTCCGGAGTGCCGGGATAATACGCGATTCGTGAAACGAGTGTGCCGGTCTTTGCGCTTATATTTCTAGCGTCGATGCGGACAAAATAATTTCCCGACTCCAGACCGAACAAACGAAAATTTCCCTGGTCGTCAGTTGATACGCGGAATTGGCGGAATTGCTGTTGGCGGCCACCAGGCGCGTAGAGAAGACGAATCGCGTCGACGATTACACCCGCGATCGGCTCGTTGTTTTCATCAGTTACCGTCCCTGAAATCACGCCAGTGGGCTGAAGGAGGACATCAACTTTATCGAGAACTTGCCCCGCACTGAGATTTACTGTTTGAGAGTTTTCAACGTTCTGATCAAAATAAGCAGTTCCTGAGACGAATCCGGAACGATCCGCCATCACAACGTAAGTTCCCGGACGAATATTGTTGATTGTAAAAGCTCCATCGGCGTCCGTGATCGCGATGAGCGGTGGTGCTTGTGTTGCATCTGGATTTGCGTTCAGCGAACCTAATGTGACCTCGGCTTTGGCGATTGGCGCGCCGGTGTCAGCGCGACGGACGTGGCCCGAGATTTGTGCGGGCGCCGGCGCTGCCTTCTGGGAATTAGCATTCGCACTCTGCGGGGAATTTCTGGAGGCACAGTACGCAGCGATTGAAAATAAAGTAAGAAAGGAAATCATCGCGCTAATCTTCATGGCAAAAAATCGCCGTGGATTCAAGCAATTCAAGTCGGGTAACCTCACACCCATTCTTTGCAATTCTGTTATTGCGCCGTTGCCGGTTTCAGCGCAACCGTCTTCGTATCTCCAGAATTTATGCTCACCCGTTCCGCATCCCGCTGATTGCGATCCGCAAAATCAATCTGAAAATAACTTTGTTCATCATCCTTAGGAACTGCAAACACCAAATAATCGCCCGGAATCATCCCTGAGAGCTTAAACGCGCCATTCGCATCCGTGTTCGCCGTCACGGTGTACCTCGCAATTCGACGCAGGGCAAGCGACTGCGGAACTGCGATGACCACCATATCCGGCACCGGCTTGTTGCTGTCGAGCACCTGCCCCGTCATCACGGCGGTATCCGCGGCTAGCGTAAGTGCGCAGTCCGCAACGGTGATTCCTGAATCGATTGTCAGTGGCTGGTACGTATAGTCCCTTCCGCTGCACGCAGCTTGCTTCAAATACATGTCATTTCTTCCAGCGATAGAAAAAACGTAGCTACCCGTCATCACGTTCTGGATTTTGAATGCGCCGTTCTGATCTGTGGTTGCGTTGGAACCTCCGGCCCCGGTCATATTTTGCGATTGAAGAGTGACGCGAATTCCCGAAATTGATTGTCCCGTGGAATTTTCAATAATAATTTTGCCGTTCACTTCCGCGTTTGCACTGATCTGAATATTCGCGTGTACATCGCCTTCTGAAACGTGAACCATTGCCGTGCCCGTATTCATGCGCTGCGTCATTTGCACGGAGCCATTCGGGCCGGCTGTTTGCACCATCGGCCCCGGTGTAAGCGACCGTGCCGACAACATGTAATCGCCTGAAGGAACTCCACGAATTGAAAAAGAACTATCGTTCGTCGCCTGACTTGAAATGCCAAAACCTTCGGAGTCGCTCACTCGCGTCGCATTTATCAGATAACGCTTCGGACTGGACGAATCGGTGGTATCGATTACATTTCCAGAAACCGTGAATGTATTTTGTGCGCCAACTGCAAAACGAACGCCGCTGGTTTCCGCGCCGCCCGTAGCTTTCAGCCGTTGTGCGCTTTCAATATTTGGCGTGCCAGGATAATACGCGGACCGGAAACTTGATTCTGCGTTCATGCCGTTCACGTTTCTATTGTCCACGCGAACGAAATAATTTCCCTCCGGAAGTCCGTACAACCGAAAATTTCCCAAATCGTCCGCAATCGCAGTTTTGACCGGCTGTTCCGTTTGTTGGCCGCCCTTTTGATAACGCATGCGAATCGCCGACACCTGCGCGCCTTCCAGCGGCTGATTGTCTTCGTCCAGCACGGTCCCTGAAATCACCGCCGCCGCAAGAACCCTAATGTCGAGTTTGCTGACAGTTTCGCCGGGCTGAACGGTGATAGTTTCAGGGCTGGTGCCGTTCATCGTACGCATGAAAAATCCGTTGATAAAGCCGGAATGTTGCGCGACAAGAAAGTAATTTCCCGGCGTAACTGTCGTGAATGTGTACGCGCCGGTTCCGTCCGTACGCGTAGTCTGTGGACTGGCCGTCACAGTCACACCTCGGCCGCCCATCGGATTCAGCGAAACTGAAGCGCGCGGAACCGGCTCATTGTTGTCCGCGCGGTAAACGTGTCCGGTAATTTGTCCGGGCTGCTGTTGCGTCGCAGGCGAATTCGTTTGTGCGCTGCAAGGATAGGCGCAAATCGCTGTGCACGCGGCCAAAAATATTCCGGCGCGCAGCTTCGCGAAATTCGCAGAAGTAATCATCCGGTTACGGTAGGCGATGTGCACGGCGCGATTGTATCCCTCCGACTGCCTTGAATCCATGCCTGCAGATATAAATCCCCGGAGTTAGAAGAACTAATGCCTATAAGACGTAACCGCGCGCGATTCGGTTCTGTCACGCGGGCCGTGCTAAACTTTGGCCTCAAATGCAAACAGGAATTATTGGACTCCCACAAGTCGGTAAGACGACGCTGTTTAAGATTCTGACCAAGGCGAATTTGGATGCCCGGGGACAAGCCGCCACGCATGTTGGAATTGCGCGCGTGCCGGAACCACGCTTATTAAAACTGGCGGAAATTTTCAAGCCAAAGAAAATTACCTACGCCACGATTGAATATGTTGACGTCGGCGGACTCGCGAAAGAAAAGGCCCGCGAATCCGCGTCACTCGCGCAGCTTCGCGAAGTAGACGCGCTCGCGCACGTCGTGCGCGCATTTGAAAATCCAGTTGTTCCGCATCCCGCAGGTTCTGTAGATCCCTTGCGCGACGCCGAGGACTTGAATCTTGAATTGATGCTTGCGGATTTGGACCAGATTACGCGGCGCTTGGAGCGTTTGGAAAAAGATCTGAAGAAGAAAAAGGAAACCAATCTCGAGTTCGAGCAAACCGTTCTTCTGAAATGCAAGACGGCGCTCGAAGCCACACAGGCGTTGCGAGAACTGGAATTTTCAAATGACGAACGCAAAGCGCTGCTCGGATTCAAGTTCCTGTCACAACGGCCGATGCTTTATGTGTTGAACGTGGGTGACGATGAAGTGGGCGAGCTGGATGAAGCAGTGAAAAAACATGGACTCGGCGGAATCGCCGGGAAACCAAACACCGCAGTCGTTGCAATTTGCGGACGCATTGAAGCGGAGCTTTCTGAATTGGACGATGTTGCGGCAGCGGAATTGCTTTCCGCGTACGGATTAAAATCTCCGGGACTCGATCGTGTGATCGAAGCAAGTTATAAATTGCTCGGACTCACTTCATTTTTCACCGCAGGCGAACCAGAAGTTCGCGCGTGGACAATTAAACAAGGCATGAACGCGCAAAAAGCCGCCGGCACAATTCATTCTGATATCGAACGCGGATTTATTAAGGCGGAAGTTGTGCGCTGGGATCAATTAATTGAAGCAGGAAGTTGGGCTGGCGCTCGCGAGCGCGCATGGCTGCGTTTGGAAGGAAAAGAATATATCGTGCAGGAAGGCGACGTAATTCTTTTTCGTCACAGCGGATAGCGCCGGCATCATCATAAATTCCACTACGACATTATTATGGACGCAACGCGCATCGCACTTGCCCTCGGCTTGGGACTGACCGCCGCGCTCGCTAATGTGCTCGGCGGATTATTTGTTGTGCGCCGAAATTGGTCTCGCCAATACCTGAAATATTTCCTCGCCCTTGGCTCCGGCTTCATGCTCGGCGTGGTTTTTCTGGACATTGTTCCTGAATCAACTCGACTAGTTGGAATTGATTCGGCGATGTTGTGTTTGCTTGCCGGATATTTTCTGATTCATTTGTTTGAACATACTTTGGTTCCGCATTTTCATTTTGGTGAAGAAATTCACACGCACGAATTGGCGCACGAAACCGGACTCGCTCCGCATCATGCCGGCATGTCCGCGCTTTTTGGTCTGGTGATCCATACTTTTTTTGATGGAGTTGCAATCGCGTCGGGATTCCTGGTGTCCGTTTGGCTGGGATGGGTAATTTTTTTGGCAATATTTCTGCACAAACTTCCAGAAGGTTTTGCGATCTCATCCTTGATGCTAGCAACAGGACGCAGTAAGAAGAGTTCGCTGTGGGCCGCGGTAATTTTGGGCGCGGCAACTATTGCCGGAGTTTTATTAATGGGCGCGATGCGCAGCGAGGTG
>DASYNR010000389.1:0-18882 GCA_036008485.1 Candidatus Acidiferrales bacterium
CGGCCTGGGGAAGGGAATCCAGAGACACTTCCTCCTCGACTTCGATAACGTTTCCGTCTTTGTCCATGGAGATGTCTTTGCTGTGTCCATTGACTGTCAATTCTGCTTCGTAGATTCGTTTGCCGTTTTCGATTTCCGTGGAGAATCCGCGGATGGTTGCGCCTTGAGTCTGCGCGTCAACGGTTTTCTGAACCGCGGCGGGTAAATCGGCTTTCGCAATTTTCTTCTCTTGGGCGTTGGCGGCGGCGATGGCAGTAAATGCCACTACGAGAAGCATAGTCAGAAATCGGTCCGAGCGTTTCGTCATAATCAGGCGCCGCCTTTTATTTGGTGATTAGAATTTTTGCAAACTGCGCAATTTTATTCCGCTTTCGGCGGTTCGTGATGCTCGATGAGCGAATACATTACGGGCATCACGAAGAGCGTGATGAATGTAGAAAGCAAAAGTCCGCCAATGACGGCGAGCGCCAGAGGCTTTTGCAATTCCGCCCCGGAGCCAAGTCCCAATGCCAAAGGTAGAAGGCCGAAAAGTGTTGCGAGCGTGGTCATCAGGATTGGTCTGACGCGGATGCGGCCCGCTTCGGCGAGAGCTTCATCGAGCGGCATTCCTTCTTCGCGCAATTTGGCGACATACTCAAATAAAATAATTCCATTCTTTACGACCAATCCGATCATCAAAATAATTCCCATGAACGAGGACACGTTTAGCGGAGTCCCGGTGATGAGCAACATTCCAAATACGCCAACCAGCGAGAGCGGCGCCGCGGAAATCATAATCAGCGCGGGACGGAAAGCGCGAAACTGAACTACGAGCACCGTGAACACGGCGGCGAGAGCGAGTCCGAGGACCGTTAGCAGTTCGCGGAAGGATTGTTGCTGCGCTTCGTATTGGCCGCCAATTTCGTAGGTCATACCCGTCGGAAGATGGATGCCGTTCATCATGGTTTGCACGTCGTCCATAGTGCTGCCTAGATCGCGATCCTCAAGCCGCGCTGTGAGTGAAACCATCAGCCGTTGATTTTCGCGCAGAAGTTGATTTTCACCCTGGACGCGTTCGGAAGTTGCTACCGAGCCTAGCGGCACGACTTGTTTTGCGGGCGTGACGATAGGGAATTGCGAAATTTTGCTATAGTCGTAGCGGAATGCATCTGGAAACCGCACGCGAATATCAACGGTGCGGTCGGCCTGGCGCAAGGAGGTTGCCGTCTCGCCCAATAAACCAGCGCTAACCTGGTCGGTGATTTGATCTACCGTCATTCCGACGCGCCCTGCCTGTGTTGGATCAACGTGAAAAACAATTTCCGGATTTCCTTTTTGGATTCCTTTGTAATCCACGATGCCTTTAATTTTCTGAATCTTGTCGCCCACTTCATCGGCCGCTTGTTCCAACAGGGTCATGTTGTCACCAAAGAGTTTTACTTCGACCGGCTCTGGCGTTCCCTGAAGATCACCGAGCATGTCCTGCAAAATTTGAGTGAATTCGATTTCGACTCCGGGCGCATCTTGCGCAACGAGGGGCCTCATCGAGTCCATAATTTCTTCGGTTGATCGCGATCGCTGGGCGCGGGGCTTAAGTTTTACGAGAATGTCGCCTTTGTTTTGTTCCGTAGTGTAGAGACCCATTTCAGCGCCAGTGCGTCGAGAGAATGCTTCCGTTTCAGGCATCTGCGCGATGCGCTCTTCAAATTTGCGCACGACGACATCGGTGGTGGCGAGCGACGTTCCGGGCGGCATGATGTAATCGAGAACGTAGCCGCCCTCGTCCATATCCGGCAGGAAATCCGATTCAAGCTGCGTGTAGAAAAATATTCCGGCGCCAACGGTGATCAAAGCGATGATGGCGATCCAGACTCTGCGGCGCAAGGCCCAGTGGACGGAGCGGGCATATGCGTTGTTTACAGGTTCCATGAAGCGTCCGGACGAATGTTTGTAGGCTGCCAAGGAAAGAAATCGTTGTGAGAGCAAAGGAATTAGCGTGAGGGCAAAGACGAGCGACAGCAGAACGGAGACGCCGAGCGTCATGCAAAGTGAACGGAAAAAATCGCCGACAAATCCCGTCAAAAGACCGAGCGGCAGGAACACGACGAGCGTAGTGGCGGTCGAGCCAACCACCGGGCCGATTAATTCCGCGGTGCCTCGCTCGGCTGCGATGGCCGGCTCTTCGCCGAGTCCCAAATGACGATAAATATTTTCGATGACGACGACGGCATCATCAATGATCAAGCCGATGGCGATGGCCAGACCACCGAGCGACATCAAGTTGATGGTGCCGCCAAGCAATTTGACGATGAAGAAAGTTCCCACCACGGAAAGCGGCAGTGAAATTGCGGCGATTAGCGTCGTGCGGATATTTCGTAGAAATCCAAAGAGAATAATGACCGCGAGAATCGCGCCGATTAGAATTGCGTCGCGCACACTTGCGATGGAATCACGCACAAATTCGGCAAGATCGTAGACAACGGAGATGTGGAGCGTCTTGGGAATTGTGTCGCCAAGATTTGAGATGAGATTATTGATTGCTGTTCCGAGATTCAGAATGTTTCCGCCGATTTGCCGGGAAATATTAATCAGCGCGGCCGGTTTTCCATTTCCGGTTACGAGAATCGTGCGGTCTTCCACACCGTCGCGAACTTCTCCAATGTCACTGACGTGAACCGGCGTTGATCCCTGCACGTCTACAACGGTATTGCGAATATCGTCGAGACTAGTGAATTGACTGGTCGTGAGCACCAGATATTGCAAATAATCCTTCGGAAGTTTTCCGACGGAAGTGACTTCGTTCGTGGCTTTCAGGCGATCGGATATTTCAGGAAGAGACAAATGATGTGCGATCATTTTTTGCGGATCGACGATCACTTGAATCTGGCGCGTATCGGTAGCCTGCACCTCGATTGTTCCGACGCCGGGCACCCGGCTGATCAATGGACGGAGAACGTAATAAGCCTGATCGCGCAGATCGGAGCCCGGCACGTCGCCATTCATGATTAGGCTCATTACCGGGAAAACGGTAGGGCTAACGCGTGCAACTTGAACTTCAGTATCCGGAGGAAGCGAACTCCGCGCCTCGTTCACGCTTCCCTGCAAAAGTTGCAGAGAATACTGCATGTCCGCATTGGCATTAAATATCACAGAAATTTCAGAGGCGCCGCGCGTGGTCTTCGAGCGCACGCGGTACACGCCTTGCACCGTCATCGCCGCTTCTTCGAGTGGACGCGTGACGGAAAGAAGCGTCGTGTCCGGAGGTAAATCGCCTGCGTGGGCGAGGATCATGATGCGGGGGAAATTCACTTCGGGATAAATATTGCTGGGAAGCTGAAAGGCAGACCAAAATCCCGCGGCGAAAAGAAGCGCAGTGATCAAATAAACGGCGTAGCGATTCTGCCGGCTGGTGCGGACGATATTCATTTCTATTTATCGTCCTTCTTATCTGCTGCAGGTGGAGCTGAGTTCGGCGCTGCCTGCACGGAAACTTTCGCTTTATCGCCCAGCCCATATCCTCCAGTGAGAATCACGGTGTCGCCAGCCTTGACTCCGCTCAGCAATTCAACTTTCTCTGGCGTTTCAAACCCCAGAGTTACAGGAGTTGATGTAGCCGTATCGCCGGTGACGAGGAACACCCGGGCGTTTCCATCCTGATCGCGATAAATCGCCTGTGCGGGAACCGTGAGCGCCTTCGGATGTGTTTCCACGGGAACCTGCGCACCGAGAAACATTCCCAAACGCAGCTCGCCGGCCGCATTCGGAATTCGGATTCGCACCAGACCGGAGTTCGTCGCCGGATCCACAGCAGGAGAGACGGCGATCACGTGGCCGTTGTAAGTCCTACCGGGCAGCGCCGTCGACGTGAGTTGAACTGCTTCGCCTACCGGCATGCGGTTCAAGTCCGCAGCGGGTACGTTGGCGTTGAGTTCCACTTCCGAAAGCGCTGCGATTTCAACGAGTGGAGCGGCGCCGGTACCGTCCACTTGTTCGCCGCCGCTGACGAAGCGCTTCACGACCGTTCCGGAAATTGGCGAACGAATTTCGGTGCGCGAAAGTTGAAGCTGCGCCGTGGAAAGAGCAGCCTGCGCTTGTTTCAATGCTGCCTCATTCACGCTTGATTCGGTTCGCGCGTCTTCTAAATCTTTGCGCGCGGAAATACCGCGCTGCACAAGATCCTCATTCCGGGCGAGATTTAGTTTGGCGTTTTCGACGTCGGCCTGTTCGTGCGCCACGCCCGCCTGAGCTTGCGCAACTTGATCGCGATAAGAATGATCGTCAATCTTGGCAATCAATTGTCCGGCGGTGACGTTGTCACCTTCGGCGACACTCAAATTTTCAATCCGGCCGGCGACAAGCGCGCTCAATTTCACATCACGATTTGGAACCGCTGCGACGCTCCCCGTTAGTTGCAGCAGTCGGCTGATGCTTCCGACGCTTACTGGAGTCACTGTAACTTGAGTGGTCGTCGCCTCCGGTTTCGCAGCCGATTCGTCGTCCGAAGCTTTTTTGGAGCAGCCTACAAATAATGTGCACGCCAAAAATCCAGCGGTAAGATACGCTGCCAACGCTGCTTTATTTTGGCGCGACGAGATTGTTTGTCGTGATCGCATAGTTAGTCCAGTACGACGCCTACTGTTTCTTCCAGTTCGGAAAAGGCCTGCTGCAATTCCAGAAGACTTTGAAGATAATCGCGCTCGTTCTGATGCACGGTACGCTGCGCGTCAATCACCGCCAAAATATTTGCTTTGCCGGCGCGATAACTTTCTTCCGTAAGGCTTTCGAGTTTGCGGCCTGCGGGAATCACAGTTTTCTGGTAAAGGTTCACTTCGGTGAGCCGCGCGTTCACTTCGTTATACGCCGCTTCCACCGCGCCGAAAACGGATCGGCGTTTTGCAGAAAGTTCCGCTTCGATCAATCGTTGCGTCGCGGACGATTGCGCCAACTCTCCCTGATAGCGCGAAAAAATCGGCAAGCCAACGGTTAGTTGTCCACGCGCGCCGACCCTGAAATCGCCCGGTGAATTAAAATCGGCCCCGGCTTCGACGGAAACCTCTGGAAATCGCTCCGCCTTGTACATCTTTTCTTTGCTTTGCTCTACGTGTGCTTCTTGCGCTAAGTGCTGTATGTCTGGATTCGCGTCCGTTGCGCGCACCACTAGATCCGGCAATGTGACTTGCGGCGGAATTGTTTCGAGGGGCGTCGCCAAATCCCACGTGGTATTAGGCGGATCATTCAACAGCGCCGCGAGCTTGCTGAACGCCACTTTCATCTCCTGCCGCGCAACTTCCTGATCCGCTTCCGCTCGCGCTAGTTCCAGATCGGCCTGCATCACTTCAAGCTCTGGAACATCTCCGGCGTTGAAGCGATCCTTCGCAACGTCGCGCAGTTTGCGCGCAAGATCGGCGAGCTGGCCTTGTTGTTCCGCAACTTCCTTCGCCAGCGCCGCGGAAAAAAATGCATCGCGCACTTCATGGCGAATCTGCCGCTGCACGGTGGAAATTTCAATGTCGGTGAGCGCCACTTCCTGCCGCGCTTGAACGATGCGAGTGGAGCGCTTACCGCCCAACTCGAGAGGCTGGTCAAAAAATACGGATTCGTGGGGAGTGTCACGTGTCGCGGAAAATGAAACCGAGGGATTCGGCCGCTGACCGGCGATGATAATTCCAGCCTGGCTCACAAGATGTTGAAGACGGGTTGCGGCTAGATCCAAATTTTGGCGATCAGCTTTCGCAAGAGCTTCCTGGAGAGTAAGTCGTGATCCGACTGAGGCGGGCGGTTGTTGCTGTGCGAAGCCTGCCATCGCACCGAATAACGGAAGGACAATACTCCCGACGATACACGCCGATAGGAGGCCGATTCGTGGCGTCAAGATTTGTTTGCAGAACTTAGTTGGCATGACCTGTTTTATTTCCCACAGAGAACTACACCCGACGTTTTGGATTCCTTCGCCCGTGGAAAGTGTCCTAAGGTAGGCCCGCGCACCTTAATCGAGGCTTAAGACCGTGAAGTTGGAAAATCGCCGACGACGCTGCTGAGAATCACCTCAGTCGAAAAGTCTGCACGGACCGTTGTTCCTCGGCCTGGCCTGCTTGTTAGATGAATTGTGCCGCCGTAACCTTCGATGATGGCCTTACAGATCGCCAGACCGAGGCCGAAACGTGGAGAGGTTGTGACGCGGCCTTCGGTTCCGCGATGGAAGCGATCGAAAACATGAGGAATTTCGTCCTCGGAAATGCCCTCCCCGGAATCTTCGACGATGACGCTTACATTGCCGCGATCAGCATCCGACAAACGCAAATGGACGATTGAATTGGGAGCGCTGTGGCGCACGGCGTTATCGAGCAGATTGACCCACACCAACTCCAAATCCTCAGAGTCCGCGCGAAGCTCGATGCGCGGCCTTCCTTCGAGCGATAGCTGAACTTGTTTTGCGGCCGCAAGCACCGCGAGTCGGCCGATCGCCGCCTCACAAGTAGCCAGCAAATCCGCGGTTCCGATGCGTTCGCGCGCGCCTTCTTCACCACGCTGTTCCGCGCGCGCCAGACGCAGCATCCGTTCGACGAGATTTTCCAGTCGCTCGCAATCCGTCACCAGGCCTTCGACTCCGGTGTGATATTCCTCCGCCGACCGCGGATTCTGCAGCAGCACTTGCGCGCTCGATTTGATAATCGCCACGGACGTTTTCAGTTCGTGCGCGAGGTCGCTGGTAAATTGCCGTTGGCTGGCAAACGAATCGTGAAGACGTGCGACAAGCGTTTGCAGCGCCTGCGTCAGCGGAGTGAGTTCGGGAGTTACGGGCGCGGATGCGGGAACGTCGAACGCCCAAGTTTGCACGGTGATCTGGCTCGCTCTGGACGCTAAATCGTGAAGCGGATTCAAGCTCCGCCGCACCGCCCAAATCGTTAACCAGGACATCGGCAGGAGCAGAATTAAACCGGCGCCGCTTAAGTACACGCCGACTCTGACGACGCGGCGCCGCACTTCAAGAAGTGACGACGCGTAAACTACAGTTATCTTCGCGACTGGCGCGGAGGCATCTTCTTCGCGATCCAGAATTTCCACCTCGCGGAGAATCAGTCCCCGAAACGGCGCGCCCTGCTCGTGAAAGCGCGCAAATTGATCGTCTGAATAGCGCGTTTCAGAAGGAAGGCCATTCCATCCGGGCGATTCGGCGAGCAGGTTCCCCTTGAGGTAGACGGCGAAGACATCGGGGTGCGCGGGATCCGCCGAAGGAGGCAGGCCGGAGGAATCGAAAATCAGATCCGATGAACCGTCTTCGTCATAGCGAACGAGCGCGCGTATGCTGAGCGCTTTGCTCTGTAAGCTGGTATCGAACGCCGCGAGAAGTTCGGTGCGCGCCACGAAAACACCAAGCGTTACCAGCAGGGCAATCAGCAGCAGATCCAATCCAACAACCACGACTACAATTCGCGCCGCCAGGGATGTTCGGTTGATTACCGCGCGGAGCTTCATTTTCTTTTCTTCACCTCGTCCGGACGCAGCACATAGCCGTGTCCGCGCAACGTGTGAATCAAGCGCGTCGGGAACGGATCGTCAACCTTGCGGCGGAGGCCTGAAATGTAAACTTCAATCACGTTGCTGAATTTCTCCCAGTTGTAATCGTATAGATGCTCGAGCAATTCCGTTTGTGGAACCACGATGCCCTGGCGATGCGCCAGATATTCGAGCACACGATATTCCATGGGAGTAAGTGAAATTTCCCGGCCGTTTCGGTGCACGGATCGTTTCGCGGTATCCACCTGCAAATCTTCAACGCTCAGCACCGGAGCCGATTGGCCCTTCCCGCGCCGAATCACGGCCTTAGCACGGGCCAGAAGTTCGCCCAGATCGAACGGCTTGGTGACGTAATCGTCCGCGCCCGCATTCAGTAATGAGACGACAGACTCGCGTTCGTCGCGCGCGGTCAAAATCAAAATTGGAGTTACTTTTCCCTGCGCCCGAAGTTTCTTTACTACTTCAACTCCGCTGCGCTTAGGCAGCATCAGATCAAGAATGATTAAATCGTATTCGATTGAGCCGGCCATGAAGAGCGCTTCTTCGCCGTCCGCGGAGCGATCGACGGCATAGCCAGCGCCTTCGCGCAATCCGCGTTCAATATTTTCCGCCAGCCTTTGTTCGTCTTCTACGACCAGCACTCGCATGGGCACCCGTGACAATGGACAATGAATGATGAATATATTCCATTCAACCGAAGATGAACCAAATTCCTTTTCCGCTAGCTCCCCAGAGAGCTGGAACCCAAATGAAGCTAGAGGCATTCAGCTTAAGCTATTCTTAATGTGCGCGCGTCTAGCGTGTTGCTGCGCGAACGCTTTCGGCGTTGCAAGTACAGCACGCTAAATCTATAGGCATCGAGGTGCGAAGTGAAATTGAATCCTGTGAAGAATTTTATTATCGGTGCGGCAGTGTTGGTCACTGCGTGTGGAATTTCTTTTGTTGGTCACGCTGCGCCCGCACCAACGCCACAAGCTTCTGGATATCATCTCGTGAAGAAAGCTGTTCTTGGCGGTGATGGCGGCTGGGACTATTTGACCGCCGATCCTGACTCGCACCGCGTTTTCATTTCGCGCGGCACGCATGTGATGGTCACCGACGCCGACGGCAAAATTCTGGGAGACATTCCCGCCACGGCAGGCGTTCACGGCATCGCACTCGCGCCGGAATTCAACCGCGGGTTCACGAGCAATGGCCAGGCGTCGTCGGTAACAATCTTCGATCTGAAAACTCTTGCGACGATCACTGAAGCGAAAATTCCGGGGCAGGGCCCCGACGCGATTCTCTACGATAAGGCGTCGAAGCGCGTTTTCACGATGAACGGCCGCAGCCAGGACGCCACCGCGATCGATGCAAAGACCGGTGAAGTTGCCGGAACTGTGCCGCTTGGCGGAAAGCCCGAGACTGCTTCGGCGGACGGAGAAGGTCACGTCTTCGTGAATATTGAAGACAAAAGTACAATTGTGGAATTTGACTCAAAGACTTTGAAAGTCATGAACACTTGGCCGCTCGCGCCCTGCGAAGAGCCGTCTGGTCAAGCGATTGATACGGCCCGCAAACGTCTCGTGGTCGGCTGCAGCAATAAAATGATGGCGTTTGTGGATTACACCAACGGCAAAGTCGTTGGCAGCGTTCCGATTGGACAGGGAGTAGACGCAAACGGATTCGATCCGAGCTCAGGCTTCGCGTTTGCGTCATGTGGCGACGGCACGATCACTGTGGCGAAAGCCGATTCGTCTGGGAACTATTCAGTTGTTGAGACAATTCAAACGATGCCGCGCGCGCGCACTATGGCGGTGGATACTGCGAACCATAACGTGTATACCGTCACAGCTGAATTCGGACAGCCCACTCCGCCGCCCGCCGGATCGCCCGCTGGCGCGCGAGGCGGCAGAGCTCCAATGGTTCCCGGAACTTTCACACTGTTAATTTACGGTAAGTAATTGGCGAGGCGGAGGTCGTCGAAACGTCGCTCCTTGACGATCGGTTCAATTTGCGGAAGAGATTTTAGCCCGGGTGCGTCGCCGTGTTTCGCACTTTGATTCTGTTGATCGACCATGCCACAGGATTTTGTTTCTCGATGAAATTCGACGATGGTCTGTCCACAAATAAGTCGCGCCGAATGGAAGCCATAAAAACTCCCGTTCGGCGCGGTAACGAACCTTCAACCAATCAACTGACAGCTCTTATCGCGAGTACTCATCCAGACTCTTGATCAGCGGCTGAGCTTCCGCCGGCTGAGGCACTTCGCCGTGAAGAATTCGCTCTCGGCTAGCTGTTCCGTACATGTCTTTGTCATCGTTATGTTCGGCGTGAACGTTTGCGCCCTCCAGGCTCGCTCCCGCAAACACGCCGTGCGTCCGCGCGTACGTCAGAATCTCCGCCTGCATGCTGACGTCTGTTCCCGCTGCTGCATCGCGGCCCACTGGTCCCGCCGCCACGCTCGCATCACCGCCGAGGGCGAATTTATCCGACAGCAATCGCGCAGCGGCATGGTCATTCATGAACAACATCACGATGTCTGTCGAAGAAATACCGATTTGCGGCCCAAAACTGCCGCCCCCGACTACGACGAACACGGGATCGCCCCAACCTCCATCACGCTTGCGGCAAACCACTACCCCCTTGCCGCCTTTTTCGCCGAGAAAGAATGCCACTTTTTCCTCTCCCGGAATAATTCCGATGCATCTCGCCGATGCCAGCAAGCGATGTGGAATCGCCTTGTCCGGCGTGTCCATGATTTCATGAAGAACTCTAGTCGAATGCTCCAGCCGGCGGGCGTCTTCATCTCGCGACGCCGCAAGGGCTACGACGGGCAGAGCCAATCCGGCGATTACCAAGCTCATAACTAATTTTCGCATTAACATATTTTTATCCTTTCGCAGTTGGGCTGTGCCCAATCACTCAAATCCACTTTCGTATGATGATTCACATTGGTGGTTAGTCTCGCGGGTGTGCCGCATTTTTCGCGAGCGCGTCGGCAAGTCTGGGAATCGACATACAGTGTTTTCCCGGCCAGATTTCGGGGTGGTACTCGCAGCGCTAGAGAGTCCTCGCCCGGAAAGGCGGGGTCGGGATGCCGATCAACGTCACTCGCATAATCAAATTGAAAATACACTGACGAAGCAAAGGCGAAGCAAACTGCGGTTTCGCGGGCGTTTTACATTGTGGGATTTCCACAGTTTATGAATCATGAATCGCAATTCATGAAATAGGAATTGACTTTGCGTTGGGGCGGCGCGAAATTGCGGATGTGAGCGTGGTGCGCTCGCGTTTCCACTACGATTCGCGAGCCGATGGCATTATTTCGGAATTTTTTCATATAGACGTACTCGGCCCTCATTAATTTGAGTTGTCCATGTCACCAGCCAGCCAAAGATCGAGACTGCATTTTCACGCGCTATTCTTCTGAGGCAATTAACAGGACCACGCGATGAAGCAATCTGAAGAAAAATCTCGTCGAAGATTTCTGAAGGCAAATTCGATGTTACGTTGCCAAATCTGAAAGGAGATGTGCGATGAAGCGAATCGCTTTGTTACTACTTGCAGCAGCAACAGTTGCGGCAGTTGCAGGCGCAGTCACCTACGTGTCACGCGCAACCCGACAGGCGGGAGCTGCCGCCGCGGTCTACGTGACAGTAATTCCTCCCGGATATCGCGACTGGAAGCTAATCTCCGTGGCCCACGAAGAAGGCAACCTCAATAGTTTCGCCGCCATTTTGGGCAACGATCTCGCGTTCAAGGCTGCCCGCGATGGGAAGCTCCCTTATCCCGACGGCTCAATCATTGCGGCTCTGCATTACGGCCACGTGCCGTCAGACGAGAACAACAAGGTCTTTGGCCAAAAACAATCTTACGTTCCCGGTTCGCCCACTAACGTTCAGTTCATGATCAAGAACGCGAAAAAATATGCCGCGACGGGCGGCTGGAGCTACGGACATTTCGGAACAGATGGAAAACCAGCCGGCGAGTCGGTGCTCAAATCTTGCGCGCCTTGCCACGCGATGGCCACTCGCGATGCCGTTTTCACGCGCTACGCACCTTGAGAAGTCTGCAAAAATGTGCGGGACGGAATCGAGCCAAAAAATCAATCGTAATCGCGCTGGACTTCACATTTAGCTAAAGAATTCGACGAGTTCATTCGATTGCAGCCGGGAAATTGCATGAGGCGGTGCAAAGGAGATTCGTGAACATCAAAATTGATATGAAGCTTGAGGTGCAGATTATTTCTGTCACCGACGTCGAGCGCGCGAAGGCGTTCTACTTGCGGCTTGGATGGAGACTGGACCAAACGCCACCCGGATTGGTTCAGTTCACGCCGCCGGGCTCCGGGTGCTCCGTACTATTTGGTGGGAATCTTACGACCGCCGCGCCCGGGTCCGCGAAGGCATTCCTGATCGTTTCTGATATCGCCGCCGCGAGAAATACTTTGCTCGCCGCCGGCGTTTCGGTGGGCGAGATTTTTCACATCGGTCCGACTGGCCCGGTGAGTGGGCCGGATCCCGAGCATCGCAGCTATTTCACGCGTGCTACATTCACCGATCCGGATGGCAATGAGTGGACGCTGCAGGAGATTACGACGCGGCTGCCGGGGCGCATCGATACTGGCGTGACCTCATATGGTTCGGCCAACGACTTGGCGAGCGCGCTTCGGCGTGCGGAGGTTGCGCACGGCGAGTACGAGAAGCGAATCGGCGCGAAGGATCCGAATTGGGCTGACTGGTACGCCAAATATATGGCAGCAGACCAGACGGGGAAAGGGCTGCCAACGTGAGCGAGTGCGTCGGACTGCAAAAGATCCGACCCGATACCTTCGTCCGATAGCGTTCGAGGGTTTGGCCGGATGAGAATTCCAGGATGGTTCACAGAAAGTTGCGATTCATTTAAGGAGGACTTATGGCAAATGGTAAAGCAGGGAACGCCGCGGGTGCGAGTCGAGCGCCGCAGCCCGCGGATACAAATCCTCTCGATTTTGTACCCGAGAAAATTCCCTTCAACACTCCGTATGGCCCACCGATATCACTAGACCGAGCGCTGGCGGTGATTCAGACGGCTGTGGCGGAGGCGAAGAAACGGAATTGGACGATGAACGTTTCGGTGGTCGATTCCGGCGGCAACCTCGTCGCGTTTCAACGAATGGACGGCGCGATGCTCGCCTCCATTCAGATTGCCGAACACAAGGCGCGAGCCGCCGCAACCTTCCGCCGCGAAACGAAGCAGTTCGAGGACGGCGTCAACGTTATGCATCTGAACTATCTGCTGGCGTTCGACGGAATCATTGCGTCTCGCGGCGGAATTCCATTGATCGAAAAAGGAATGATTATCGGCGCAATCGGTTGTTCGGGAGGCGCAGATTCCCAGGACGAGATCGTCAGCAAGGCAGGGGCGGCGGTAATCAACAAATCGTAGACAAAGACAAAACATCCACATCTTGAAAGAGCATTGGGAGCAATTAGCGTGGTTTTGGGACCAATACAAATAAAATAGACAGGAGAATGCCATGACAACTGCAAGCGCAGCCACTAAGTCAGAACAGGTTCGCATTACCCGTCGGTCGCCCGCGTATTGGCGCGTCACGATCGACAACCCGCCGATCAACGTGATGGGTCCGGAAATGGTGAAGCAGTTTCAGGAAGTCATGTACGCGCTCGAAGCCGACGATCACGTAAGAGTTGTGGTCTTCGACAGCGCAGTCGACGATTATTTTCTGAATCACTCCGATTTTCTGGCGAAGCTTGAAGACTTGACCTCGCTCCCGGCCGGACCGACAGGCTTGCCGCCTTGGCCGGACTTTCTCGCGCGTCTGACTCGCTTGCCAGTCGCTTCCATCGCCCTGATCCGTGGCCGAGCAACCGGCAACGGCAGCGAGATCACGCTCTCTTGTGACATGAGTTTCGCCAGCCGTGAAAAAACCATCATTTCGCAATGGGAAGTTGGTGTCGGAATGGTCGCAGGTGGCGGCCCGATGGCTCGGCTTCCAAGACTCATCGGCCGAAATCGCGCCCTCGAAGTGCTCTTGAGTTCGGAAGACATCAGAGCAGAACAGGCTGAGGCCTACGGCTACATTAATCGCGCGCTGCCCGACGCCGAGCTAGATGCGTTTGTAGAATCGCTCGCGCTCCGCATCGCCAAATTTGACAAGTGGGCGATCGCGAACACCAAGCGGCTCGTGAACACCAGCCTGCCGCCAGATGTCGAGATCGACGCTGGGTGGGATGCGTGCATCGCTTCGCTTGGTCGACCCGCCGCACAGGAGGGAATTAAAGCGTTGATTGCGCGCGGATTCCACAAGCCGGGCGATGTCGAAAATCGTCTCGGATATTACCTGGGCCAACTCGCGCCGCGTTAGGCCGGTGCTCGAAGCAAATCTTGACGGACATTTTTTGAGAGTTTGTGGTGATGTTACATTCTCCGCACGAAGGAGGCTGTATGTCTCAGGAATCTAGCGCCGCGAAGCGCGCACCGCAAAGCGAGGTCCGGCCTCACCAACTCGGACAGGATGTTTTCAAAGCCATCTTGTCCGAGGATGTCGATTGGAAACCGTTCCCGGCATTTCCGCCTTCCGTCCGGCTGGCTGTCGTCGTGGGCCGGCCTTCGGAGCCCAGCCCTTACACAATTAGAGTGAAAGTCCCTCATGGCGTGAAACTCATGCCGCATCGGCACCCAGAGGATCGCGTTTACACTGTGATTTCCGGCATCTTTTATATCGGACTGGGCGATGAATTCGATGCGAGTAAGTTGCAAGCATATCCGCCCGGTGCCGTGGTCGTTCTGCCGGGCAACACGGCCCATTTCCATTGGGCGAAATCCAGCGAGTACGTCACACAGGTTTCCGCAATGGGGCCGCTTGGACTGGAGTACCTCAGTGCGAAAGACGACCCGCGAAACAACAACTCGTAGCGTCTAGTCGAATTGATCGTTACAGTGCATCCTTCGATCGAGGGACAAAGAGATGGATTGGAAACGGTTGATCGAATTTGCGCTGCTAGGTAGCAGTGATTGGGAGCAGTACGGCATCCTGCTCGTCCGCGTTTCGATCGGACTGTTCTTCGCCATCTCAGGCGGAAACAAATTATTTCTCCCCGGCGGCACGAAACCTGTTTACGAAACGCTCGTCAAAGCCAAAGCCCCGTTTCCAAAGCAGTTGGCGTACTTTGTTTCGGGCGTGGAGTTTTCTTGCGGATCGTTGCTGACGCTGGGTTTCCTTTCGAGCGCGGCTTGCGTGGCTTTGTTAATCGATATGGTTGTCGCCATCATGATGAGCACACTTTCCACTATGCCTAAAGGACTCTCGCGTCTTAGTTGGGTCGACGATTTCCTCTACTTTCCGGAAGTGCTCTACGTTCTGTTCTTTATCGGTCTGATCTGCTCTGGTCCGGGAAAATTCAGTGTCGATTACTGGCTCGCCGGCAAATTGCTGGGATGATCTGCTCGACAACCAACACAGTCCTTACCGACGGAACCCACCACATAATCCTGCCGGCTTGCGGAGGGATGAGCCTGTGCCGGATGCAACCCTGATCGGCGAGCCTTTTCCTTCCGTAAACGTCGAGGCGGTTGTGAAGAATATCTGATGTTGACGAAATCCAACCTCGTTGCTATAAGCGTGAACGTAATTGTGGGAAAAATCGGCAACAGCAATCTGTGAATACTCCGTTTTGTAATTGACCATGATTGCAGAAACTCCTCCGCCGTACATCTCAGTTGTTGACGATTGAGCGTTGAGGTTCTCGTGCTATCAGTGAAATTCGCCGTCGCAGCGCTGTTGCTGCTGGTTTGGCCCCAAGCTAGTTTCGGTCAGGATCAAAAGCCCTCGATTCCACCCGTGAAAAGCGCGAGTTGCTCGTTGTTTGGTCCTGCCACAGTTGCGAATTCCAGCTTCATCACTGACGGCCCCGGTTCCCGGGATCGCTTGTTGGCGATCTACAACGCGCAGGCGCGTCTGGTGCGCAGCATGAAAGCTGTGGCGATTATTCACGCGACACGTGGGGCGAAGTTTGGTGACAAGGCGGGGACGTCGCATCCGGTTACCGGATTTTTCAGTTATGAACAGCCGGCCTTGATGCGCGTCACGGGCGTTGTTCCTCCGATGGGTAGAAGGGCGTTTGATCTGTCCAGCGATGGCCGCGAATTTCACTTGCTTGCTCCAGATCACGAGATCATGAAGCACTATATCGGGCTGGTGGACGGACAGCCGGACATGTCCGAGATCAAAGCTCCCGAGGTTAGCGACATCGCACGTCCACGCGAAATTCTGGATGCGTTGCGCTGGCAGGAAGGCACGCTTCGTAAATCACGGGAAGCGCCTGCGGAAGGTAATCAGGCGCTTGAGTTCGATTTGCCGGCGCGTGCCGGAAAATCCATTACCGGAAAATTACTTTTCGACGCGCGAACTGGCGCGATCACGTCGCTCCAAATTTATGCCGCAGACGGCGAATTAATTTCTGAACTCTTCTACGCGGATTGGCAGCCCGTCAACGACACAGCCGGCGGCTCATCTGAAGGATGCTTTCCGCGCCGAGTGCGGCTTGTTCAGCCGATGGAAGATATTCAGTTGGATTTTCATTTTTTAGAATTGACGCTCAATCCGCGAATTCCGCGGACAAGTTTTCGTCTCAGTCCCGCGCCGGGCACACCACTTGTACGGTTGAGCACGGCTGGTGCGATTAAAAATCATTAACGCAAAGTTATCATTTTGTTCGTATACTACCGACCATCTTTTACGGAGCCCAGACCGTGAGAAGACTCATCATATGTTTTTCCCTGTTGACGCTGGCGATCGCCGGAGTCCACTTTGCTTTCCATCATTCAAATAATAAGCTCGCAAGCGCGATCGAACCCGGCGCTCACATCGATCAGCCGCACGCTTCGGTGCAGCCTCGATTCTCGGCGGCGATTGAGCCTAAGCTCTCGGCTCGCCGGCACGTTGACGGTACACGCCCGGCGTCTGCCCCCGCGAAGCAGGCGGCGCTGAAAGCATTCGCGCAGCTTCCATTGGATTTTGAAGCGAATCGCGGGCAAGCTCCTGAAAATTTTAACTTCGTCGCTCACGGCCCTGGCTACGTATTGGGGCTTTCACCGGGCATCGCAAGTCTTTCCGTTCAGCGGCCGTCGAAGCGCCGCAGATCGATAGCGACGCCGGAGAATTTAGGTGCGGAGCCGCCTGGGCAAATCGTCTCGAGCCCGCTGGAACTTCGCCTCATTGGCGCGAGCGTGGACGCCATCGCATCGGGTGTCGGCGAACAGCCGGGGCAAAGCAATTATTTTATCGGGAACGATCCGTCGAAATGGCAGAGGCAGGTTCCTCACTTCAATCGAGTAAAAATGACGGGCGTATATCCCGGTGTGGATTTGGATTATTACGGTAATCCTCAGCAGCTCGAATATGACTTTTTAGTTTCGCCGCGAGGTGACCCGAAAAATATTCGTTTGCAAATCCAGGGGGCGAGCCGCATTCGTCTCGATAACGCGGGCAATGCCGTGTTGCGCACGGCCGCAGGCGACGTGCAATTGAAGCGTCCCGTGAGCTATCAGGAAATTGCGGGAGTTCGCCAGTCAGTTGAAAGTAAATTCAAATTGACTGCGGCACGGGAATTGCAATTTGTACTCGGGGCATACGATCGCAGTCAGCCTCTGGTAATTGATCCTGTACTCATTTCCGCGCTGTCCCTCGGCGGCACAACGGGAAATCAGCAAACCGAGATTACGGATGTTGAGTTGGACGCGACCGGAAATGTATATGTGACCGGCTACACGTGCGCAACGGATTTTCCTTCGACGGCTGGACCATTTCAGAACAGCAACATAAATCTTCTGGCGAAAACGTGCGAGACGGCGATCGTGACAAAGTTTGATCCTACGTTTTCGACAATGCTTTATTCGGATTTCATCGGAGGCTCAGAGGTAACGCTCGCGTGGTATATGGCAGTGGACGGGTCGGGCAACGCTTTCGTCACGGGCGGAACCAATTCCAGCGATTTCCCCGCAGTGAATAATGTGGGCAAGACCACGCCTCTTACGCCATGCGCGCTGTCGAAGACGAACGCGTTTAATTGTCCGGTTGGTTTTCTTGTCAAGCTGAGTGCGGATGGCTCCCAGATCATGTTTTCCGAATTGATGGGCGGAAGCCAGGCAAGTGGCGGCCACGCGGTGGAACTGAATCCGCTAACAAATGAAGTAGTTGTGCTGGGCGCAACGAACTCTTCCGATTTCCAACCTGCACCGACCACGCTGCAAACGACTTTCAGCGGAACCAATTGCACGACGGTGGCGATTCCTTGCTTTGAATCATTCCTCTATGGATTTGATCCGACCACCGGCGCGGTGAGGTACGGTACGTTTCTTGGTGGTGCGAACAACAATTTTGGCGCTGGCTTGGCTGTTGATAACTCGGGGAATATTTATGTTGCAGGCAGCACGCAGCCGCCCTTTGCAAGCGCGCTGGGTCCGGTGACGACCACCGTGGCTCCCGCAGGCGGAGCAACGGCGGGCGGTACCGACATTTTCGTTATGAAGCTGAACCATTCCGCCTCGAACGTGCTTACCACCAGTTACATCACTGTGATTCAAGGAGAGGCGGATGACGCCGCAGCTTCCTTGGCTTTGGATTCTTCAAACAACGCTTACATCATCGGGGCCTCGGCTTCGCTTCATTTGGCAGTGACGCCAGGAGTCTTTCAATCAACGAATACCAGTCAGAACGGCAACGATTGTCACTTTGACACGCCCGCAATGGCTCCGTTTCTCCCCAATGCATGCGGCAACGCGTTTGTTGCTAAACTCACGCCTACCGGCGCACTTTCGTTCCTCACATATTTTGGAGGAACCGGTCAGGAATCCGGAACAGCCATCGGCCTCGATTCACTCGGCAATATTTGGTTGGGTGGAGTCACTTCATCCACGACTGGATTTCCGTTCTCGGCGGACGCCTATCCGCAGAGCGGGGCAATTTTTGATCTTGCCACGCCATTTCTCGCGGAAATGTCCAGCGACGGCACAAAGGTTCCTTTCGCCACGGCGATCGCTTCGATCCTTGGCCAGGTCACCAGCATCACCACCGATGGGAACGCCAATATTTTTGTGACGGGTTTTTCGTCCGCCGTCCCGATTACACCCGGAGTTTATCCTGCCGTAGCAAACACATTTGAACCGGGCTTCGTACAAAAATGGAATGTGGGCCCGCAACCGGCGCTGCAACTTTCGGCAACAAATCTAACGTTTCCCGATACCGCGATGGGCGGCGTAAGTCCTTCGCAGACTGTTACAGTGACCAACACAGGCGCGGGCGTGATGGAATTGTCGCTTCAAATGCAGCTTCAACAAGGAGTTTTTCCGGGCGATGTGCCTCCTGACTTTGTCGAAACGAGTACTTGCGGCACGACTTTG
>DASYNR010000390.1:0-5237 GCA_036008485.1 Candidatus Acidiferrales bacterium
TGGACGGACACAGTGGATATCGTGTGGGTCGGAATGAGCTCCGACGGACGCGTGCTGGACAAAAACACCGATACGGTCGGCATGCGTCCCGCGCAACGTGGCTATGACGAAATTCAGCAGAAAGGTTTTTCATTCACCGAGCACGTGCATCTGACAAATCAGTCCGTCGAGATGCGGCTGGTTGTGCGCGATCGAGGAACCGGCGCAATTGGTTCCGTGAATATCCCGCTGAAAAGAATATTTACGAAGGCGAGCGCGATTCCTGACGCGCATTAGTCAACAAGAGCACTTACCGTGTTGGAGGAACGCCGAATTTCCGCGCTGGAATCGCGGCAAGCGTCAATGTTAAAGTGCTGCCGCATGAGATACCGGTCACATTTCGGAACCATGTTCTGCCTCGCTGCGGCTAGTTTGGCGTCACTGATTGCATCGACGGGGCTGGCGCAATCCACTGCGCCGCCGTCGAGGTCTTCGGAATCTCCCGCGCAAAGTTTGCGAGTCGCCTCGCGTTTGGTTCAGGTCAGTGTGATCGTGCGGCGTAAAGGGGCACCGGTAACCGGCCTGACGAAAGATGATTTCACGATTTTCGATCAAAATCGCCCGCAGAAAATTGCGGCGGTCTCCGAACAAGCGTATGAACCAGCCGCTAAGCCGGCGGACGCCCCAAAAAACTCGAACGCCACTTTCTCGAATCATTTCGATCCTAATACGGGGCGGCCTTCGAGCGTAACAATTATTCTGATGGATGCCTTGAATACTCCGCGACAGGACATGGCCAAGGCCCGCTCGGAGATTGCGAAGTTTCTTCAGCAATTGCAGCCGACTGAGCGCGTGGCCCTTTACGGACTTTCGACAAATCTCTATGTCATTCACGATTTCACGAGCGACATTCATTCCCTACTGGCGGCGCTCGATCAATCCAAGAGGGGCACGAATGCGTACCGACCGAGCGCAAGCGAAGTACAGCCGTCCGATACGGGAAACGACAACATTGATGCCTTTATCGATTCGGCGCTACAGCACGCGGCCGACATGCAAACGATTAATCGCGCCGAGATGACCGCAAATGTGATGGCCGCTATCGCAAATTCAGTGGTAAGTGTTCCCGGCCGAAAAAATTTGGTATGGGTTTCAGGATCATTTCCATTTCAGATTGGAACCGGCAGCTCAGCGGATGACCCACAGGCGAACAGCAAGGTTCCTGCTTTGGGAGGCTCGTCGCCGAACCAATCAAATATGACTGGTCCGGACAACACCGTGCAGTTCAGAACCTTTCAGAAGGAACTGGAAGCGGCGTCGGAGGCGGTGAACAACGCAAATCTCGCGATTTATCCAGTCGACGCTCGCGGATTGATCGACAGTCCCAATGTTTCTGCCGATCAACGTTCACAGATGCCGCTGCCCGGAACGCCCGCCGCCCGAAGCCGTCGTCCGATCGCGGGAACTCAGGCGACTCCACCGCGTGAAAATTTCGATACGATGATCGAACTTGCCGAGCGGACCGGCGGCCGCGCGTTCTACAACTCAAATGACATTGAATACTCTGTGCGTCAAGCGGTGGACGACTCGCGCGATTCATACGTGCTGGATTATTATCCTGCGGACACACAGTGGGATGGAACATTTCACACAATTAAAGTCGAGGTGAATCGCCCCGGCGTTGACGTACGCTTCCGAATGGGATACTTCGCCATTCCGGACGCATCCACGGATCCGCTGCGCGTTGAACAAATGATGCAAGACGCGATGTCCAGTCCGTTCCAGGATACGGATTTGGGGATGACCGTCGAAACGCATCCGGGAACTGCGAACGGAATGCGGCAGATTTCGGTCCGCATTGGAGTCGATTCCAACCGTCTTCATTTCAAGCAGACTGGCGATCTTTGGACTGACGATCTGCAGATTATCTGGCTGCAATTTGCAGCTGATGGAAAACCTACGAGCGCGCGTTCGCAATCGCTTAGCGTTAGCCTTTCGCCCGAAGAATACTCGCAGAATCAGCGTGGCGAAGTGAAGATTATGCGGGACGTCCCGCTGAAAAATGAAGCTCTGAAATTGAGAATCGTGGTGCGTGACGTCGCAACCGGCACGATTGGTTCGGTGGATATTCCGCTGGCGAAAGTTTTCAGCCAGCCCGCAGCAGTTCCGCCCGCAAATTAAATTCAGCGCATAAACCCATCAAACGCGGACTGTGCGATAGCCTAACGCGCGGCGGTGATTTGCAATGTGGCGAGCGACGAAACTACGGCAGCTTTGTTATCCTCGCTTAGCGGAAGCAACGGGCTGCGAACAGATCCGCCAAACATTCCCAGCCGATCCATCGCGAATTTCACGCCCGCAATGCCAAGTTCGCTGACGCACTTCTGCGCCACCGGCGCGATTTGTTTCTGAATTTCCTCTGCCCTTCCGGAATTTCCCGCGAGCGCGGCATCGTATAATTCCACGCACAGATCCGGCACGACGTCAGCCAGCGCGAGAATAGCGCCGACGGCTCCGAGTTTCAGCGATGGCTCAATAATAGCGGCCGATCCTACCAACGTTTGGAAATGTTTCGGAGCGGCGGCGATAATCTCCTGAATGACGGATAGCTTGCCCCAACTTTCCTTAATGCCGCAAATGTTCGGATGCTCGGCGAGGCGAGCAACAAGTTCGGCGGGAACCTCCACGCCGGTGAATTGCGGAATGGAGTAAACGAGAACTGGAATCGGCGACGCGTCCGCCACCGCGCGAAAGAATTCCAAAAGCGCCGTGTGAGTCATCAGCGGCTTGTAATAATGTGGCGTGCGGACGAGCGCCACTTTGTATCCGAGCGCGGCGGCGCGGCGAGTGCGCGCAATTGTTTCCACGCGCGATTCCGTGCCGGTGCCAGCCACTAGAATTTTTCCTGGCGCGGCGTGCTCAGTCACAGCGGCTAACACGCGGTCGGTTTCGTCCGACGAAAGTAGAATTGCCTCGCCGGTCGAACCGCCGACTACGTATCCGGCCAGCTTCGTCTTGTTGTATGCGGCAAAATTAATTTTTAGATGATCTAGCGCAAGGCTATCGCCATCCGGGGACAGCGGAGTTGTAATCGGCGCGAATATTCCACGGAGTTCCATCGTTCAGTTCCTCTTGATGCGTGACGATTGCAGCGACCTTATGAAGATTGTCCGTGCGCCGCTTTTCGGGCGTGCAAATCTTGCAGCGCGAAAACCTCAAACGTGTCTTCGATTTGCGAATGCATTCCGCGGGCAGCCGCGCGCGCCGCGGAAAGAGTCGTGAGACACGGAATATTGTAGCGTATCGCCGCCCGACGAATCGATTTCTCGTCGTAAAACGATTCGCGGCCCAGAGGAGTATTAATGATCAGATCCACTTTGCCGGTTTTCACGAGGTCCACGATGTTCGGACGGCCTTCGTTGGCTTTGTACACAGCTTCGGCGGCTACACCCGCCGCCTGCAGCGCTGAAACAGTTCCGCGCGTTGCGATCAATCGGAATCCCATCGCGACGAGATCGGCGGCGAGTGTGGCCACGTGTTTCTTATCGTGATCATTCACACTGATGAAAATTGTTCCCGAACGCGGCAACTTTTGTCCCGCCGCGAGCTGCGCCTTCGCAAATGCCTGGCCAAAAGTTTTCGCAATGCCCATCACTTCGCCAGTCGAGCGCATTTCTGGGCCGAGAATTGTATCCACTCCGCGGAATTTGCTGAATGGAAATACCGGAGACTTCACGGAGAAATACTCGCGAACGGCAAGCTCGGCGACGCCGTTGTGAATAATCACAGGCAATTTCATGTCACGCAATTTCTTGCCAGCCATCAGGCGCACCGCAACTTTTGCAAGCGGCACTCCGGTAGCCTTGCTGACGTATGGAACTGTTCGAGAGGCGCGCGGATTTACTTCCAGCACGTAAACGGTGTCACGCTGAATCGCATACTGAACATTCATCAAACCGACCACGCCAAGCGCGGTAGCAAGTCTCTGTGTGTACTGACGAATGAGATCGAGAACTTCGGGGCTGAGCGTAACCGGCGGCAGCACGCACGACGAGTCACCAGAGTGCACGCCAGCTTCTTCGATGTGCTCCATAATTCCGCCGATGACCACGTCGGTGCCGTCGGCCACTGCGTCCACGTCCACTTCGATCGCTTCTTCCAAAAACTGATCGATCAATACGGGACGCGCCGGGCCCATCAGCGCGGCTTGCGCCATGTACGATTGTACCGTGTCGAGATCGTATGCGATAACCATCGCGCGCCCGCCAAGCACGTAGCTCGGGCGAACCAAAACCGGCAAACCAATTTCAGACGCAACGCGAACCGCTTCCTCCGGAACAAGCGCCGTGCCGGCACGCGGCTGGGGAATACTTAATTCTTCCAACAGACGGCCGAATCTGCGGCGGTCTTCCGCAAGATCGATTTTTTCGGGCGGCGTGCCGATGATAGGCACTCCGCAGCGTTTTAATTCCATCGCCAGATTCAATGGAGTTTGTCCGCCGAATTGCACTACGACGCCCTGCGGCTTTTCGCGCTCCACAACCGCCAGCGTATCTTCCAAAGTGAGCGGCTCGAAATAGAGGCGATCGGAAGTGTCGTAATCCGTCGAAACCGTTTCCGGATTGCAATTCAACATGATTGTTTCGTAGCCATCTTCACGCAGCGCAAAGGATGCGTGGCAGCAGCAATAATCAAATTCAATCCCCTGACCGATGCGGTTAGGCCCGCTGCCCAGAATTAGGATCTTCGGCTTTTTCGTTGGCTCCGATTCGTCTTCTTCTTCATACGTCGAATACATGTACGGAGTGAAGGATTCAAATTCCGCGGCGCAAGTGTCCACGCGTTTGAACACCGGTGCGATTTTCATTTTCGTTCGCTGC
This sequence comes from Candidatus Acidiferrales bacterium, assembly GCA_036008485.1. Taxonomy (GTDB): domain Bacteria; phylum Acidobacteriota; class Terriglobia; order Acidiferrales; family UBA7541; genus DASTCZ01. The sequence continues at coordinate 4,860 of DASYNR010000390.1, forward strand.
AAACGCACGGCCGTCGGAGTCGTTTTCCATATCTGCGCCAATTGTTCGTCGCTCGTGCCGACGCGCTTGGCCTCAAGCAGCAATTCCCGCGTAACAGTTTCGAATGTCACGTGCGCCGCGCGGCGATTAACGTCAATGATTTCGCGCATCTGCGCGATGAACCACGGATCGATTTTCGTCAGCTCGCAGATTTCCTTGTCGGTCAATCCGCGCTCGATGGCTACCATCAGCCAGTGGATGCGGTCCGGACGCGCCGTCGCGATTTTTTCGCGCAGCAGCGATGCGGGCGTTTCGGTGGGAACACGCCAGGGCGTGTGCGGTTCCAGCGAGCGAATTCCCTTCTGCAAAGCTTCTTTGAACGTGCGTCCGATGGCCATC
>DASYNR010000391.1:0-4221 GCA_036008485.1 Candidatus Acidiferrales bacterium
GGGAATTATCGGCGCGCTGGTGCTTCGCGGCACGATGATCGGCCTTGGTACCGCGCTCATCCGCAAGTTTGAATGGGCGCTATATGTTCTCGCCGCGTTTCTCGTGATCGCCGCGATTCGGATGTTGTTCCGCAAAGAAACGGAACCGCATCCCGAACGCAGCAGATTGCTTCATTGGGCGCGAAAAATATTTCCAGTGAGCCAAAACTATCACGGACAGAAACTTTGGATTCGCGAAGCCGGAAAACGTTTGGCCACCCCGCTGCTGCTTGTGCTTCTGGTCATCGAAGCCACCGACTTCGTCTTCGCGCTCGATTCAATTCCCGCCGTCTTCGGCGTTTCCCGCGATCCGTTCATTGTTTACAGCTCAAACATTTGTGCGATTCTGGGCCTTCGTGCTTTTTACTTTCTTCTCGCGGGAGTTTTGCCCGCGTTTCGATATTTGGACGAAGGCCTGTCAGTTGTACTACTCTTCGTGGGCGTGAAGATGCTGGCCGCGCATTGGGTTGAAATTCCAACCGCGATCGCGCTCGGAATCATTGCGGCGATTCTTGCGATTTCTATTCTCGCGTCCGTCATCGCGATGCAAATGGAAAAACGTAAAGGGGCTGCGGCACGACAATCGAATTCGGGAGATAAATGACTTCTATCAGCGCGAGGAAAATGATCGACGCCACCACAATTCGCGATTTGTTCAGCCAACTCGCCGCGCCCGGCGAGCAAGCGCGTCAGCAAGCCGCGCAAATGCTGTTCGACCTCGGCCGCGCATTGAGCCGCGAAACTATTGACCGCTGGCAACAAGACTCCGAATTTCGCACGGTGCTGATTGCTGATCAGAATTCGCCGCGCGCAACAGTAGGCATCGCCGTCACGCCCGAATTATTCGCGCGCATACGCGCCGCGAATGGCTCTCCGAAACTCGCAAGCGTTCCGCCCGATCAAGACGCCATCGAATTCGAGCTGCACTTCCCGCGCATTTCTCCATCTGGAAAAGACTCAGCAGGCTCGAGCGTGCGCCTCGATATTCTCACCACGCAAAATCCCGCGGGAGAAGGCGCAATCGCGAACTTTCTGAAGAAATTCGGTGATGGAATTCAGCAGATAGAATACGAAGTCTCAAACGTCGACAGCGCCACAAAAATTCTCGCCGATAAATTCACCCAGAAATCCATATACCCGGCAACGCGCCCCGGCGCAGACAACACGCGCGTAAACTTTTTCCTGGTCAGCACTTCAGGCGGGAAAAAAATTCTAATCGAACTCGTAGAAGCCTCGCAATGAAATGCTGCACAGGTTTCAGCCTGTCGCCGCTGCAACAAATTAGATTCTACGTCTTCCCATAGACCGGAACTTCCGCTCCGCGAATCACCCGCGCACCATCCGAACACAAATACACAATCACCTTCGCAATATCATCCGTCTTCGGCCAAATATTGAAGTCCGCTTTAGGCATTTCGCGCCGATTCGCCGGCGTATCCATAATGCTCGGCACAATCGAATTCACATTGATGTTGTAACTCTTCACTTCCTCCGCCAGCGAACTGAATAACGCCATTACGCCGGCTTTTGACGCCGCATACATCGCCGCTCCCGCGGAATGTCCGTATCCAGCTTTCGACGCCACATTCACAACCGCTCCACGATTTTGCCGAATCATTCCAGGCAGAATCGCGCGCGTCATCACAAATGCCGCGCGCAAATTCAAATTCAGCATCAGGTTGTACGTGGCTGTGTCCGTTTCCCACAGTTGCTTTCCGCCCACATATCCGCCGACGGCAATCACCAACGCATCGATCGCTACATACTTCGATTCAGTATCCGCCACGAATTTTGCAACAGCCGCTTCATCTGTGACGTCGAGCGGTACACCGACTAGTTCCGCGCCAACTTGTTTCGCAAGCGCGTCATATTCCGCCTGCTTCACATACGTCGCGATCACACGCGCACCTGACGCAATGAAGGCGCGCGAAACTGCCGCGCCCAGCGCTCCGGTTCCACCTGCAACAACGACCGTCCTCATTTTCGATTCCATAATTCCCTTCCGACTAAATTATTCGCCGTTCTGCTGGAGCAGTTTGGCCACCAGCGCCGTCCAACCTGTTTGATGAATGGCGCCCAGACCCGCGCCGGTGTCGCCGTTGAAATATTCGTGGAACAAAAGGAAATCCTTCCAGTGCCGATCGTTTGCGAATTGTTCCATGTTCGCAAGCGCGGGGCGCTTGCCGCTTTCATCGCGCAAAAATAATCTTCCCAGCCGATGCGAAACTTCCGCCGCGACTTCCCACAGCGTCATTTTATTTCCAGAACCCTTCGGGCATTCCACTTTCGCGGCATCGCCATAATAGTGATGAAACTTTTGCAATGCTTCCACGAGCAAAAAGTTCAGAGGAAACCAAATCGGGCCGCGCCAGTTGGAATTTCCGCCGAACAAAGGCGAGGTTGACTCGGCTGGTTGGTAGTCCACTCGATATTCCTGCCCGTCTACATGCATTACAAATGGCGCAGTCTTGTGGATCTTAGACACCGAGCGAATCCCATGCGGCGAAAAAAATTCATTCTCGTCCAGCATGTAGGAAAGCAAACGCAGCAGGCGATCGCGGCTCACAAGGCAGAGCAATCGCCGCACTCCTTTCGGAGTGTTCATTGAAGCATCCAGATGTGGCCGGAATTCCGGGCGATTATCTATAAACCACTGCATACGATTCCGGAAATTAGGTAAGTGCTCAAGAGTTTCTGGCTCGAGAGACAGTACCGCGAACGCGGGAATCAACCCGACCATTGAACGCACCTGCAGGTATCGATGATCGCCATTCGGAAAGTGCAAAACGTCGTAATAAAAACCGTCCTGCTCGTCCCACAATTCAATTCCCTGCCCGCCGCGATTGTTCATCGCATCGGCGATGTAAACAAAGTGCTCGAAGAATTTCGTGGCTATATCTTCGTAAGCTGGATTTTCCTGCGCCAATTCCAGCGCTATCGCCAGCATATTCAGGCAATAAATTCCCATCCAACTTGTGCCGTCGGATTGTCCGAGGTGTCCTCCGGTCGGCAAAGGCTGCGAGCGATCGAATACGCCGATATTGTCGAGCCCCAAAAAACCGCCCTGAAAAACATTCATTCCATCCGGATCTTTCCGGTTTACCCACCACGTAAAATTAATCAGTAATTTTTGGAAAACGCGCTCCAGAAAATTGCGATCGCCTTTTCCACGGATGCGTCTTTCAATTTTATAAACGCGCCAAGCCGCCCACGCGTGAACGGGCGGATTCACATCGCTGAACTGCCACTCATAAGCCGGCAATTGTCCGTTCGGATGCATGTACCATTCGCGTAGCAACAAAATAAGTTGAGCCTTCGCGTATTCCGGATCCACCATCGCGAGCGGAATTGTATGGAAGGCTAAATCCCACGCCGCGTACCAGGGAAATTCCCAATTGTCCGGCATCGAAAGAACATCCTGATTATTCAAATGAGTCCAATCGCGATTTCTTCCCTGCAATCGTTCGGACGGAGGCGGAGGACCAGCGGGATCGCCATCGAGCCACTGGCGAACATCGTAATGATAAAACTGTTTTGACCACATCAGTCCCGCGAATGCCTGGCGGTAAACATTTCTTGCGTCCGCGCTGAAGTCTTGCGGAGTGCGCGACGCATAAAACTCGTCGGCTTCTTTCAGACGCGCGCTGAATATGTTATCGAAGCTCGATCCGAAAATGTTTTTGACGGATCCTGTATCCATCGGTGATTCATTCGTCAATCGAAGACGGACTGTGAAACTTGCGCCCGCAGCAATATCTTGACGATATAAGGCTGCAGCTTTCGTTCCAACGTTCGATGGATTCACCGCGTCCTGCTTGCCGTGCACAACGTAATTGTCGAACGCATCCTTTACATATGGAGTGCGATTCCTGACGCCGAATAAACGTTCAAAGTTTGTTTCGTTTTCCGTGAAGAGCGGCGTTGGTGCGCCTTCAGCAATCAGCCAGCGCTTGCCATAAATTTTCTCACTCAGCTCGAAATAAATCTGACCGTTCGCGGAGACTTTCGCGCCACCTTGCGCGCGATTTTTTATTTCGGAAACTTGCAGAACTCCCGGATGTCTTCCCCACGACCACCGATTGCGGAACCAAACTGTAGGCAATAACCAGAGCGGCGCTGTTTCCGGCCCGCGGTTTGCGGCGGTGATGCGGATCAGAATGTCGTCTTCGGTTGATTTCGCAT
>DASYNR010000392.1:0-4978 GCA_036008485.1 Candidatus Acidiferrales bacterium
CCCAATTCGTCTAAATCCGCATAATTAATATCCGTATTAAGCCGGTTTGACATATCGGTATTACTCGTATTGAATCGTCTACTTGCCGCCTTGTGAGCGGCGATGGAGCGCAGTTCGCAGGCAACAAGCCTGACTTCTTTAGTTCCAAGGGGATTCCGAAATGAAATCACGCGGGGAGTACACGACCATGGGTGTGTCTGAAAATCAAAATTCTCCAATTGCGGGACATATTTACCGGGCGCTAAATAAACTTTCGCTTTGCGTGTTTTTTGCCATGCTGATTTGCGCCTTGCCGGCGCGCGGGCAAACATCGGCGAGCATCAAGGGCATCGTCACGGACGCGTCTGGTGCGCGCGTGGCCGGCGCCAATGTCGCCGTGAAAAATATTGAGACGGGCGCGATGCGCAACGCCGTAACCAATGATGACGGCCAATTCCTCGTTCTATCTTTAATGATTGGCGAGTATGAAGTGAAAGTTTCAAAGCAGGGATTTCAGGATGTGACGCGCAGCGGGATCGATCTCGTCGTCGGGCAAGAGGCCAGCCTTGATTTCAAATTAGACGTAGGTGGAGTGAAGGCCGAAGCCACGGTAACGGCGGACGCGCCAATCGTCAGCACGACCACGCGAAATATTAATGGTCTGGTTGACGAGAAAGAAATTAAGGATCTGCCGCTGAACGGGCGCAGCTACGATTTGCTGATGACACTGAATCCTAGCGTCGTGAATTTCACTTCGCAGAAAACAGGCGGCACCGGAATTTCCAATTCCACGACCGCAAATAATTTCGCGGTTTCCGGGAATCGTCCGCAACAAAATGAATTTCTGCTGAACGGAGTGGAATACTCCGGCGCGGCTGAAAATAATATGCAGCCCGGCGGAGCTAGCGGTCAACTTCTGGGCGTGGACGCCACGCGCGAATTTGAAGTGCAGACGGACACATATAGCGCGGAACTCGGTAAGCATCCCGGGGGACAGGTATTGATCGTCACGCAGTCCGGCAGCAACAACTGGCACGGATCAGTCTACGAATTTCTTCGCAACAATGTGCTGGACGCTCCGAACTTCTTCGACGTCGCTAAGGCGCCGCCATTTCAACGAAATCAATTTGGAGTTTCTTCCAGCGGCCCGATCCACACGGACAAAACATTTTTCTTCGTGAACTATGAAGGCCTCCGCGTAAATCTGCATCAAACTTCCGCGGCATTTGTGCCCGATGCGGCGTCACGCGCCGCGGCCGTGCCCAGCGTTCAGCCGTTGCTGAATTTATGGCCGATAGCTCCTGTTGGCGCGCCGGACTTCAACGGAATTGCGGAAGTTTTCAGCAGTCCGCTGCAAACCATTCGCGAAGATTTCGGCACCGCCCGGATGGATCATATTTTTTCCAGCAAGGACACAATTTCCGCGGTTTACACCATCGATGACGGTGGCAGTTTGACCGCGACTCCGGCCGATCCATTCAGTTCGGACATTCTGAATTTACGCGAGCAAGTGTTGAGCCTCGACGAAACACATATTTTTTCTTCCAATTGGTTGAACACCGCGCGGATTGGCTATACGCGCGCCAGATATTTTTTCCTCGGCGAACCAACTCCGGGAACTCCGGCGGCGACCGTCCCGGGGTTTCTTACCGGAGATCCCGTCGGCGCGGTAGTTGTCGGCGGCAGCGCGGCGTCAAATCCGCAGGCGTCCATCGGGTTGGCCGGAAGCAATAACGGAAGCAATCTTCACATCGCGCGGAATTTATACACGTATGAGGATCGCGCCAGCTGGACGCACGGGCGCCATCAACTTAGTTTCGGTGCGTGGTTCCAACAATTTCAGTCAAACGAAACCATTGCGCTCAGTCAATTTGGCCAGGCGACGTTTACGAGCTTGACGACATTTCTAGCGGGCACAACTTCGTCATTTCTATTTGATCCGGCGCCAACGGAAATGAATTGGCGCTCGTTGTTCGGCGCGTTCCACGTGGAAGATACTTACCGGATCAGCCCGAAGCTCACTGTTTCGCTGGGATTCCGCGATGAATTTTCCACCGGATGGAATGAAGCGCACGGCCGCGCTTCGGACTATGTTTTCGTGAACGGCGTGATTCAGACGCAGCCGCACATCGGAAATAATTTATTCACCACGAACAACGCGAAATTTCTGCCGCAGCCGCGCATCGGAATCGCGTGGAGTCCGCTGGACAGGAAAACTGTTCTGCGCGTGGGATTTGGAATGTACAACGATTTGCAGGACGCGCTCGGATATCGCGCGGATCAGAATGCTCCGTTCAACCCCACATACACGATTGCGAACGAGCCGGTTGCAAATTTGCCACTGAATCCCGCAGCCCCCGTGCCGGCAAACGCGAAGCTGGTTCCCGGCGGAATTCAGCCGAACATGGATACTCCAACGCTGATTTCCTGGTCGGCGCGCATCGAACGCGAGCTTTCTCCGAACACTTCGGTGACGATCGGCTACGTCGGCTCGCACGGCTATCATGAATTAATCGGACTGGACGCGAACGAACCGTTCCCGACAATTTGTCCGGCGTCGCCGTGCCCCGCGGTTTATCCCGCAACATTTCCAGCGGGAATTGCGGGAGCGCCAGTTCCAGCGGGATCATTTTTTGTTCCCGCCGGAACACCGAATGCGAATCCCGCGCTGGCGCAAACTTGGACGTGGTTTTCGCTCGGCACAAGTTCCTACAACGCGTTGCAAGTGGATGTGCGCCGGCGTATGAGCCACGGCTTCACCTTCCGCGGCACCTACACATTTTCAAAATCGCTCGACGACGGGGATTCGCTCAATCAAACAACGGCAAATAACGCGCCGGGACTGGTGTCGAATCCATTTAATTTGGCGGCAGATAAAGGCCTTTCAACATTCAACGCGACAAATGTTGGCTCGATTAATGCCGTGTACGAATTACCGTTCGGCCACGGCCAGCGATTCGCCAGCGACATGGAAAGATGGCGTAACGGGATTGTTGGCGGCTGGTCGCTTTCGAACCTCGTCACTTTGCAATCCGGATTTCCGATTACTCCGCAGCTGAGTTACAACCCGACGAACAATGGTGACAATCGAAATCCGGTGCGGCCATTCATCAATCCGAATTTCACCGGACCGATCGTGACCGGAAATCCGGGTCAGTGGTTCAATCCCGCAGCGTTCCTTATGCCGCCTGTGAATAGCGGATTCTACGGAAATCTTGGCCGAGATACTTTGGCCGGGCCGGGGCTGGCAACGTGGGATCTTGCGTTGCTGAAAGAAACCAGAATTCACGAACGCATGAATCTGCAATTCCGAATGGAAGTTTTTAATTTGCTGAATCGCGCGAACTTCAATACGCCGAATTTAATTGTGTTCACTCCGAACGGACTTTCCGGTACCGCCGGAGCGATCACCAGCACCTCCACAACTTCGCGGCAGATTCAGTTCGGTTTGAAACTGAATTGGTAAATTAAATTGCGGATCAGGGCTTTAGCAATTTGTGAAGACGATTTGCCTCTGCGAACGAATTTTCCAAATCGCGCGAGGTCAAATGGGTTCGAAGCTGCTCGACGGCCTGCGCCAGGCGGTCGAGCGCGCGGGCAAGATTATCGGAATTTGTGAAAGCGATGTCTCGCCACATCGAGTAAGGACTGCCCGCTAAGCGCAACGCATCGCGAACTCCTGAGCCTGCAAGCGAAGTTGGTAAGCCGGTCTCTTCGCCATCAGATTCGGCGGAAATAACTTCAGCCAGCGCGATCGCCGCCATCTGCGGCAGATGCGAAATGATGGCGACGGCCCAGTCGTGCGTATCGGCATCCAGCCAAATCGACTGCGCGCCCATTTTTTCCAACAATGATGTGAAAGCTGCCACACGCGGATTATCTTTTGTTTCAGAGTTTTCTTCGATCAGCACGTACTTCGCATTCTGAAAAAGTTTTTCGTCGGCAGCGGCAATTCCTTCCGTTTCTTTCCCCGCCATGGGATGACCACCCAGAAAAATCGCTCGGTCGTGGAAGTGTTGCGCCGCGGCGCGGCAAATCGCGCGCTTGGTGCTGCATGCGTCGGTGACGAGCGCAGTTGGCGCAGCGTGTTTCGCAATTTCCGGCAGCAACTCGATCGTGGTCGAAATTGGAAGTCCAATGTAAACAAGGTCCGCACCGCGCACAACAGCGGCGAGATCTACGGAAGATTCATGAATTACATTTCGCGTGCGTGCTTCGGCAAGTACTTCTTCGCGATCGAAACCAACAACGCGCGCATCAGGAAGATGTCTGCGCACAGCCAGCGCGAATGATCCGCCGATAAGTCCCGTGCCGAGAATGGCGACTCGATGAAATGCAGCGGCGGGATTTTTGGTCATGGAGTTATGTCTTCGATCACGAAGTTAAGCGATGCGGCGTCCGACGGCGGGCGCGATAATGCGGCACTCCGTCATCAGTTGCGCGAATTGATTCGGAAACAGTGATTGCGCGCCATCGGAAAGCGCGTGCTCCGGATCGTTGTGAACCTCAATGAGCAACCCATCTGCGCCGGCAGCCACAGACGCGCGCGCCATAGGCGCAACTTTATCCCGCCGACCTGTGCCGTGCGAAGGATCGGAAACAATCGGCAGATGCGAAAGTTTTTTCACGATAGGAATTGCCGCAATGTCCAGCGTGTTGCGTGTGGAAGTTTCAAACGTGCGGATGCCGCGCTCGCACAAAATCACGTTGTAATTTCCGCCGGCCATAATATATTCCGCGCTCAGCAAAAGTTCTTCGATGGTTGCCGAAAGTCCGCGCTTCAGAAGAACGGGCTTTGAAAGTTCGCCCAGTGCGCGCAGCAAATAATAATTTTGCATGTTTCGCGCGCCCACCTGAAGAATGTCAACCATCGGCAGCATCATCGGAATTTGCGAAGCGTCCATCACTTCGCTGATCACCAGCAAATTGTGGCGGTCCGCTGCTTCGCGCAAAAGTGTCAACGCTTTTTCGCCCATTCCCTGAAACGAATAGGGAGAAC
>DASYNR010000393.1:0-5055 GCA_036008485.1 Candidatus Acidiferrales bacterium
CGAACGTATAAGCGTAAGCAGTCAACGCCATCACGGCAACTCCGGCGCCCATCGCGATGCGCGCCGCCAAATGTTGCAGCGGACTCCAGAAAGGCGAAGTCAGCGTGCGCTGTGCTTCTTCCGAGCGAATCGTGGCCATCACACGCTTGGCAAAAAATGGAGACGGCGCCGCGGTCGGCTCAAATCCAGCAAGCAAAAGCGAACGACTCACAGAAATTGCGTCCAACGCGTCGCTGCAACGCGCGCAGCTTGACACGTGCGCGGAAAGATCGGTGCTCAGCGCGACTTGTTCTCCGCGCTCGGCCGCCAGTTCCGCGGCATCTGCCAATCGCAGTTCATAATTCTCACAAGAATTTTCGTTATGCTTCGTCATTTTCTTCTACCTCCAACCAAACTTCACTTCTATTTCTTTCAAATCCAATTTCACGGCCTTACGGATTTCCATCCGCCTTTTTTGCTTTCGCCGTCGTACTGCCTTTCATGCGCCGGCGATAAACTTCTACAAGTTTACCTCGCGCACGGAACAGCCGGACTTTCACGGTGTTCACGTTAATTCCTAGAGACTCGCCGATCTCCTCGACTGAAAATCCTTCCACTTCTTTCATCACCAACATCGCTGCGTCTTGCTCGTCCAGTTCAGAAAGCAAACGCTCCACAAGTTGCTGCTGCTCCACGCGCCGCGCCGCATCTTCCGGCGATCTGAGCGCGCCGAACGGCTGGTCGTTCACTCCCTGCAATTGCCGGTTCTGCTCGTCGCTCATGTCCGCTTCGTAAACCAGCTTGCGGACTTTCTTCTTACGCAGATAATCCCAGCACTCGTTAACCGCAATCTTATAAAGCCAGGTGCTGAACGCCGAACGCAAATCAAAACGCTTCAGCGAAAAATACGCTTTTACAAAAACCTGCTGAGCGACATCTTCCACATCTTCGCGCCGCCGCAAAATTCCGCCAACTACGGAAAACACCCGTTGTTGATGTTTCGCCAACAGCGCTTCATAAGCGGCAACTTCGCCCGCCTGCGCGCGCCGGACCAGCTGACGTTCGTGAGCCGCGGCGTTTTCCACGGCCTCGGTCCGCCCGCCTTTCTCTTCCCTATGTGAGACGTTGATCATCGCTGTCTGGTTTCAATTGTAACGCGATTGTGTCGTATTCGTTTTACTTGAGTTTTCCCTTGCGCCGGAAGCGTTCCTCTGCTTAAATTGGCGACATGATTATTGGCGACCGTCTTCGCGCTCTGCGCGAAGAAAAAAAGTTTTCTCAAGGGGACATCGAGAAGCGTACAGGACTCTTGCGATGTTACATCTCACGTGTAGAAAATGGCCACACAGTTCCCGCCATCGAAACACTTGAGAAACTCGCACGCGCTCTCGAAGTTCCACTCTATCAACTCTTTTACGACGGTGAAGAACCGCCTGAACTTCCAAACCTTCCCAAGCGTAAGTCGGGTGATGATGTTGCCTGGGGCAGCTCCGGTAAGGAAGCGCGGTTTCTGCACAAGCTTCGCCGCCTGATGGGCCGTATCGAAGAGCCAGATCGCAAACTCGTTCTCTACATGGCTCAGAAACTATCGACTCGATAAGCACGGCGGGCCTGCTCCTTAAGGCTCTGTACGAATCGAGACCATCTGAGCCTGGATGTCCTTCCCTGGAGTCCCCTAGGGAAGGCGCCAGGCTTTCCTTATTCTTCCGTCATTCTTATTTTATTCCCACTCAATCGTGCCCGGCGGTTTCGAGCTGATATCGTAAACGACCCGGTTGATTCCAGCTACTTCATTACTGATTCGCGAAGAAATTCGTTCCAATACATCACTAGGTAGACGGGACCAGTCGGCGGTCATCGCGTCTTCCGATTCCACTGCGCGCACCGCAACCGTCCAGCCATAACTGCGGCCATCGCCCATAATGCCGACGCTTTGCACGGGCAACAGCACCGCGAAGGCCTGCCAAATTTTATCGTACAAACCTGCTTTGCGAATTTCGTCCGTGACGATTGCATCGGCTTCGCGCAGCATTGCTAATCTTTCTGGAGTTACTTCGCCGAGCAAACGGACGGCGAGTCCGGGGCCAGGAAATGGATGCTTCTTCAACATTTCCGCGGGCAATCCTAATTCCGCGCCGATGCGGCGAACTTCGTCTTTGAATAAATCGCGCAGCGGTTCGATGAGTGAGAAGGGCATGTCCGCAGGAAGCCCGCCGACGTTGTGGTGCGTTTTAATTACGGCCGAAGGGCCTTTTACGGAAACGGATTCGATTACGTCGGGATAAAGAGTGCCCTGCACTAGATATTTTAATTTTCCAGCGGCGGCGTTGGCGAGTTTTTTTGCTTCGTCAACGAATACGGCGATGAATTCCCTGCCGATGATTTTTCTTTTTTGTTCGGGATCGGTGACGCCTTTTAATTTCGCGAGAAATCTTTCGGATGCGTCGACGCCGATTACGTTTAATCCCATGCGATCGCGCAGAAGTTCGAGCGTATCGAGGTATTCATTTTTTCTTAAGAGGCCTGTGTCCACGAAAACGTTCGTTAGTTTTTCGCCGATGGCTTTTCCGACCAGGACTGCGGCTACCGCGGAATCTACTCCTCCGCTGAGCGCGCAAATTACGCGGTCGTCGCCAACTTTTTGGCGGATGGACGCGACAGTTTCGGTGATGAATGCTCCGCCACTCCATTTTGGTTCGGCGTGGCAAATTTGAAAAACGAAATTGCGGAGGACGTCGGTGCCGCGCTCGGTGTGTTTTACTTCCGGATGAAATTGTACGGCGTAAATGCGGCGGTCGGAATCTTCGGCGGCGGAGATTGCATTATCCGTGCGGCCTGTGCAACGAAAACCCTTGGGAAGTTGTAGGACGTGATCGCCGTGATTGTTCCAAGTGTTGAGCGTCTTCGGAAATCCCGCGAGCAGGCCGGTTGTGTCGGCAACATCCAAAGTCATGCGTCCATATTCGCGTTTGCCGGCGCGGGAGACTTCGCCACCGAGAGTGTGCGCGATCCATTGCAGGCCGTAGCAAATTCCCAGGACGGGGACGCCGAGATTTAGAACATTGGCATCGCACTTCGGAGCGCCTGCGTCGTAGACAGAACTGGGGCCGCCGGACAAAACAATTCCTGCCGGCGCGAGCGCGCGGATTTCTTCGATTGTCGCGGTGCAAGGAAGGATCGCCGAGAAAACTTGTTGCTCGCGGATGCGGCGCGCGATCAGCTGCGTGTATTGTCCGCCGAAATCTAGGACGACGATTCCGCCGAGTTCGGTTTTGGGGACGATTGTTGCCGCAGTTGCAGTCGCTGCCATCGCGCCTCCCTTTTCTGAAGTGCTTCCATCACCTGATGACAAGATTCACCAGCTTATCTGGAATCACAATTCGTTTTACGATTTGTTTTCCGTCGAGCAGGTGCGCCACTTTTGGTTCGGAGATTGCCAGCCTGACGACAGTTTCTTCGTCGAGGCCAACACTGGCCACGATTTTTCCGCGCACTTTACCGTTCATTTGAATGATGATTTCAACTTGTTCCTCGGCGGCAAATTCGGCGCGGAATTGCGGCCATGATGCGCGCATGAGTCCGCCGCTGTGGCCGAGCATTTCCCACAATTCTTCGGCGAGATGCGGAGACATGGGAGCGATCATCAGCGTTAACAATTCCAGGACTTCTTTTGCAACAGTTGGGCGCAGGCCTTCTTCGAGAGGTTCCTGCGCGTGAATTTCATTCACCAGTTCCATTAGCACGGCAATCGCGGAATTGAAATGCCAGCGTTCTTCTAGATCGTGCGTTACGCGTTGAAGCGATTGATGCGTTTTGCGGAGCAAAACTTTTTCTTTTTCCGTTGCACCGGAGAGATCGCCGATTCCCGCGGCGTGATTGCGAACAGAATCGGCGTGGCGTTCTACCAGACGGAAAACTCGATTCAGGAATCGCGCGCAGCCTTCGACGCTGGCTTCGCTCCACTCCATGTCTTTTTCAGGAGGCGCGGCAAATAATGTGTAGAGGCGTCCGGTATCGGCGCCATATTTTTCTGCCATTTCCATTGCGCCGACCACATTGCCTTTTGATTTGGACATCACCACGCCGCCCTTCAGGATCATTCCCTGGCAGAACAGGCGGGTGAATGGCTCGTTCGGCGTGACCATTCCCAAATCGCGCAGAACTTTGGTGATGAATCGCGCGTAGAGCAAATGCAAAATGGCGTGGGTGATGCCGCCAATATATTGGTCGACTGGGAACCAATATTTCGCGAGCGCGGGATCGAACGCCTGCTTGTCGTTGTGCGGGTCGAGGTAACGCAGAAAATACCACGACGAGTCGACGAAGGTGTCCATGGTATCGGTTTCGCGGCGCGCCGGACCGCCGCACTTAGGACACTCTACATTCACAAATTCGAGCGAGCCAGCTAGCGGAGATTGTCCTTCACCGGTGATGGAAACTTTTTCGGGCAGACGCACGGGGAGATCGGCGTCGGGAACCGGAACCATGCCGTCCTTCTCACAATAAATGATTGGGATAGGCGTGCCCCAATATCGTTGGCGCGAAATTCCCCAATCGCGCAGGCGGTATGTGGTTTCGCCGCGCCCGAATCCTTCGGCTTCGGCGGCCGCCGTCATGTTCACAAGCGCATCGGCGGAACTGAGTCCCGTGTATGGGCCAGAATTTACGAGTGTGCCGTAATCGCCGGATGCTTCCTTCAAATTTCCCGGCGTGAGCGGCGCGCCGGTATCCGGTTGAATCACAATTGGAATCGGCAATTTGTATTTCGTGCAGAATTCAAAGTCGCGCTGGTCGTGCGCGGGCACGGCCATGATCGCACCGGTGCCGTATTCCATCAGAACGAAATTCCCTACCCAGATGGGCAGCTTTTCTTTTGTGAAAGGATTGATGGCGTACTGTCCGGTGAAGAAGCCAGTCTTCTCGGCGGTGGCGACGTCCTCATCTTTGACGGAAGTCTGTTTCATCGCGGCAAGTTTTATTTCCGCTTCGGCGCGATGGGCTGATCCGGCGAGCAAATCTTTCAGGAGTGGATGGCCTGCGGCAAGAATTACAGCGGAGGCGCCATAAATCGTGTCG
>DASYNR010000394.1:0-3020 GCA_036008485.1 Candidatus Acidiferrales bacterium
GTTTCGCTGCGCACTTCTTTCATTGTGGGATTTCCCGGCGAAACCGCCGCGGACTTTCGCGAGCTGCGCGATTTCGTCCGTGCGGCGGAATTTGATTGGATGGGCGTTTTCACTTATTCGGATGTGGATACCGCGGGCAGCTTCGCGCTCGGCAAGAAAGTGGATGAAGAAACAAAAGTTGAGCGGCGTGATGAATTGATGGCGCTGCAAAAGAAAATTTCCGCGCGCAAATTGAAAGCGCGCGTGGGACGCAGCGAAATAGCGCTGCTGGAAGGCGTCGCAGCGGAAAGCGAAATGCTGTGGCAGGCGCGGCTGGAAGGCATGGCGCCGGACATCGACGGGAAAGTTTACGTGAACGATATAATGTCGTCTGGAGGCGGAGTTTTCCGTGAAGAGGATCTGCCGAAGCCGGGCGATCTGGTGCGATTGGAAATTACGGAAGCGCATGACTACGATCTGGTCGGACGTGTGACGGAAATTCTGCGCCGCGCACAATCGCCAAATGTTGCGGCGGACGCGGCGGCGATCCCGCCTTCCATCGCCGTGCAGCGAATTTCGACCGGCGCGGCGCTGCGAATTTTGCAGTAGAAATTTCAACGCGGAGAGAGCGCGATGAAACACAACTGCCCCATCTGCAAAACAGCAGTGCATTCCGAAGTGAATAAAGAATTCCCTTTCTGCAGCGAGCGTTGCAAAGACATTGATTTGGGAAATTGGGCCACGGAGCGATACGTGATTTCCGAACCGGCATTCGACGAAGAAGCGCTGGAAAAATTAATGTTGCTGGAACCGGACGAAGAAAACGAAAACGCGCCTTCCGATGCAGAAGATTCCGATAGCAGAAAATGAGCGAGACTTCTGAAGCAGTTCCATCCTCGCGTAAACCTCGCGTTTCGTATTTTTTTGCGACTGCGTGCGGATTGGGATATTTGAAGCCTGGGCCGGGGACTTGGGGATCTGTCGGCGGGCTATTGGTGGTCTTGGCGATCATTGCGCCTTTCACCGAAAAATTTGGCGGCATTTTTATTCCCCTAGCGCAACGAAAATCCTTTCTAGCCAGCGGCGGCTACAACGAAATACTTTATATGGAGATTTTTGCTGCAATCGTCATCTCGCTTCTCGGCGTTTGGACTGCGACCCGCGTCGCGGATTACTCGAGAAAAAGTGATCCGCAAATTGTTGTGATCGATGAAGTCTCTGGGATGATGATCACGTTAGTCCTTGGACTCAGTGCAGGTATTTATCACGTATCGGAAATCAGAAATCCTGACTTCGTTGGTGCCGGTTATTTTTTCTTCGCAAGGGCGCTCAACTGGAAATATCTGTTAGTCGGCTTTATACTTTTTAGAGTGTTCGACATCTGGAAGCCGTTCCCCGCGCGGCAAGCCGAATCGCTCCACGGAGGCTGGGGCATCATGGCCGACGATTGGATCGCAGGAATCTACGCAGGCCTCGTGTTGTGGGGCGTGCAGGCAACAGGCATACTAAAATAATCACGAATCATTTTGCGGGCTTCAGGAATCATAATTAAGAAATCAGGAATCATTTTGCAAACCACTTTAGTACACAACGGCATCCCAAGAATTGAACGCGTCACTCCGGCGGCCGCAATTCCCGGCGGCGAAATTGTGATTCACGGCACGGGATTTGCCGCGGGAAGTTTCGCGCGTCCGCAAGTTCGCTTTGGAGAAACCGAAGGGCGTTTACTTTTTCACACTGCAAATTATGCGATCGCGCAAGTTCCTGAAGGCGCGGCCGGAGGAATCGTTAGCGTTTCCACCGGCGCTTCGGAGAGCCAGCCGTTTCCGGTCGCGTTGGGAATTCAGATTGCCGATAATCTTCATCCGGTTGCAAGCCCGGCAGTAGATGCCGACGGAAACATTTATGTGACGTTCAGCGGACAGCGCACGGTGCGCGTACCGGTGCCGCTTTACAAAATCACTGCGAATTATACGGTGAAGCCTTTTGTGACGCAGCTTACCAATCCCAGCGGTTTGGCACTTGATCGCAATGGAATGCTTTATGTTTCGTGCAGGCATGACGGCACAATTTATCGCGTATCTCCGGACGGCCGCGCGGATCTGTGGGCCGAAGGAATGGGAATCGCGTGCGGAATTGCGTTCGATCGTAACGGCGATTTGTATGTAGGAGATCGCAGCGGAACAATTTTCAGAATCACGCCGAAAAAAGAAATATTTGTTTTCGCCACGCTGGAACCATCATTCGCGTTTTATCATCTCGCGTTCAGTCCGGCTGGCGAACTGTATGTGACGGGACCGACCACTTCGAGTTTCGAGCGGATTTATCGCATCACGCAGGGCGGCGAAGTGAAATGTTTTTATCGCGGGCTTGGCCGGCCCCAGGGACTGGCGTTCGATCGCACGGGAAACCTTTACGTTGCAGCATCGTTTCACGGCAGGCGCGGAATTGTTCGCATTACACCGGACGCGAAAGCAGAACTCGTGCTCGGCGGAAGCGGAATTGTTGGAATGGCGCTGCTCTCGACGCGGCGAGCCTACATCGTCACCACTGGCGCGCTATTCAGTTTGGATTGGGACGTGGAAGGACTGCCGCTTCCAGTTTGACGCGCGATTCGTGTAATAATCCTTCAGATGAAAGCCGAGATTATCGCGGTTGGCTCGGAACTGCTTACGCCTGACCGTCTGGACACCAATTCCCTTTTTCTTACCGCCGAATTAAATAAGCTCGGCATCGAAGTCACGCGCAAATGTGTCGTTGGCGATAAGCGCGACGATGTACGCGAAGCGTTTGCGCACGGACTTTCGCGTTCCGACGTAACAATTTCAACCGGCGGGCTCGGGCCGACCGAAGATGACCTAACGCGCGAAGTAGTGGCCGACCTTCTCGGGCGGAAACTCGAATCGAATCTTGCGGTGCTCCACGGCATCGAGCAACGCTTCCAGAAAATCGGCAGAAAAATGGTGGACATTAACGCGCGACAGGCAATGGTGCCCGAAGGCGCTACCGTGCTGGAAAATTCGCGTGGTACTGCGCCGGGC
>DASYNR010000395.1:0-13113 GCA_036008485.1 Candidatus Acidiferrales bacterium
ACGCTGTTGATGCTTACGGTGCCGGATCCTTGTGTGGCGCCGAATCCGCTGCCCAAAATTGTGATTAGTTCGCCGATCGCGCCGCTGTTGGGTGACACTTCGGAAATGCTGGGGACTGCGAACTGCACGCCGTTGCTGGCCGCACCCGAAACAGTGACGACCACATTTCCTGTGGTTGCATTCGCGGGAACGGAGGCGACGATACTGGTGTTGCTCCAACTTGATGGCGTGGCCGCTGTGCCGTTGAAGGTGACGGTGGATGCGCCTTGCGTCATGCCAAAATTAGACCCCGTGATTGTTACGGAAGTTCCGGCGTTTCCGCTGGAAGGAGAAAGGCTGGTGATCACTGGACCTGTGCTGACGTTGAAAACAAAACCGTTGCTGTTCACACCGGATTCACTGACCACTACGCTTCCTGTAACAGCGCCGACTGGTACAGAGGTGACGATGGCTGTGTTACTCCAAAGCCCAACTGTCGCGGTCGTGCCATTGAATGCAACGGTGCTGCTGCCCTGCGTTGCTCCGAATCCAGTGCCCGCGATAATCACAGGCGTGCCGACCGGACCTGATGCCGGGGTGAGATCGGTGATGTTCAAACCGGCCGCGTTCACGGTCAGGGTTACAGAGCCGCAGTACGAGGCCGCTGGCGTTGACGTAATCGCGCCGGAAGTGATCGCAGAAAGCTCGTTCGTATCCGAATCGTAGACTGCTGTGGTATCGCCGCAGCCAGATTGAGTATTGCAAAATGGACCCCCGGTGTAATTCACCAGCGTGCCATTCATACCGTCCGGCCCCGTGGACGTGAACAACACCAGTTCCAACCAGATGGAACCGTTGTTGAAATTCGCAGCATAACCTGTGGGGCCGTCGGGGCCTGAGTACGGGGCGAGATAATTTGCAAACGTAAACGTGCTGGCCTCAGCACCGGTGGTCGCTAGCGAGGCGTCGGTGATGGTTCCCGCCGTGGTATCGATGGTCAAAGTACCGGTTAGAGTTGTGCCGTCGCCAAAAGTTCCGTTGACGTTGGCGGTGGCAAAGCTATGGGTGTACGCAGATCCGGCGCACGCCTTCACGATTGCTGTGCCTGCAGCGACTGCGAAAGCCTGGCCGCGATTTGTTGCGTCGCTGGTCATTGTCGCGATCGTATGGTCCGACGAAATCCATGTTGCTGACGATAGGACTTGGGTACTGCCGTCGCTGAAGGTGCCTGTGGCCGTAAATTGCTGAGCCGTGCCCACCGAAATGGACGGGCTGGCGGGAGTGACGGCAACTGAGACGAGATTCGGCGGGTTAAGCGTAGCGGGGTCGTACACTTCCGCGCTGGCGAACGGAAAGCTATTGTCCGCGCCGCCTGCCACGAGAACGGTGCCGTCTAAGAGGAGCGATGCGCTCTGGCCGGAACGGCCCTGGGTCAGATTACCGGAGGCCGAAAAGGTTTGGGCCACCGGATCGTAAGACTCGATCGAAGAATAAATCGTGCCCGCAAAATCCGCTCCGCCTGCGATGAGAACGGTGCTGTTGTTTAACAATACGGCGTTTTGAAAAACGCGCGGAACGGACATCGATCCTGTGGCGCTGAAAGTTCCGACGGTGGGATCAAATATTTCCGCGGTGGCTGTGGAGGTGGAACCGGCAGCGATGCCACCGGCAATAAGAACTTTGCCGTTATTCAACAGATTGGCCGAGTGAAAGGCGCGGGGAATACTCAGGCCGGTGGACGTAGCTGTAAACGTTCTCGAAGTTGGATTGTAAAATTCCGCGGTGGCAATTGGGTTGCCGTTGGAGTCATTTCCGCCGATGACGACAACTTGGCCGTTGTTCAGCAGGGTCCCGGAATGCACGGCGCGCGCTGTGGAAAGGCTCCCGACGGCGGTAAACGTGCCTGTCGCTAAATTGTAAAGCTCCGCACTGGCGAGGGCGTTGAAATTGCTATCGAATCCGCCTGCTATCAGAACGGTGCCGTCGGGCAAGAGCGTAGCCGTGTGATTTCCGCGAGTTGTGCTCATGTTTCCGGTTGCGGTGAACACGCTGGCAACTGGATCGTATAATTCGGCGCTTACCAGTGGATTTCCGTTGACGTCGTAACCGCCAGTTATCAACACCATGCCGTTATTCAGCAAGGTGGCCATCTGGCTTGCCCGAGGCGTAGTCATTTCTCCGGTTGGAGTGAAGATGCCGGTCCTGGGGTTGTAGAGAACCGCGGTCGCCGCCACGTTTGAATTGGCCAGGTATCCTCCCGCGATCAAGACTTGTCCGTTAGTGAGCAATGTGGAGCTTGCAAAGCTGCGGCCGATATCCAAGTTGCCCGTGGGAGTGGAAGTACCCGGAACAGCAAGGCCAACGTTAACGTTTGAAGTGGTTGTGTTGCCGGCGAGATCAGTGGCGGTCACAGCGACGTAGGTGCGCGCGGAAGAAAGTGAAAGCGAGCAGGAGAAATTCCCGCCGCCAAAGGTGGCCTGAACGCCGTCGCAGGTAACGGTGTTCAGGCCGGAAAGCGCGTCGCCTACGGTGCCGGTAACCGTCAAACTGGATGAACTCTCGGTGGTCCTTCTTAATGGACTGGAAATCGCCAATTGGGGAGATGTTAAATCGAGATTTACCGTGACGCTTGTCGACGCATTTCCGAAGGCAGCGTCTCGCACGGTTCCCGAAATCACCTGATTTGCGCCTTCGTTCGAAACAGTCTGGGGACTCGGGCAACTTGTAATCGCGGCCCCGCCAGAAGACGGGGTACATGTAAACGTCACAGTCACAGGGGAATTATTCCATCCGCTGGAATTCGGAGCGGGTGAGGCGGTAGCTGTGATTATCGGAGGCGCCACAACCGTAAACGTCAGCCCGTTACTCGCAACCCCGCCGACCGTTACAACAACCGGGCCAGTCGTAGCTCCTGTCGGCACATTCGCGTACACACCGTCGACACTCCAATACGGTGAGACGCCTGCGGAAACTCCATTAAATGTGATCGTACTGCTGCCCTGCGTCGCTCCAAAATTTGAGCCGCCAATAATTACTTGCGAGCCGACACTGGCCGACGCGCCCGGTCCGAACCCGGTAAGAAGCGGCGCAGTCGTCACAGTGAATGTGAAGCCGTTGCTCGCAACTCCTGCGACGGTTACCACTATGGGGCCGGTGGTCGCTCCAGTTGGAACTGTGGCCTGAATCTGGGTGTTGCTCCAATTTTGAACAGTTGCTGCGACGCCATTGAACGTAATTGTGCTGCTTCCCTGTGTCGCTCCAAAATTTGAGCCGCCGATGTAAAGCGGAAAGCCGACTCCTGCCGCTGAAACGGGACTTAGTCCTGAAATCTGAGGCGTCGAGACAACAGTATAGGTTAGTCCATTACTTGCGATGCCGCCAACTGTTATAACCACAGGCCCGGTTGTAGCGCCCGCCGGGACGGTTGCGTACACGACATCGTTGCTCCAATAGGACGAGGTCCCGGCGGAGACGCCGTTAAACGTGACAGTGCTGCTTCCCTGCGTAGCGCCGAGGTTTGATCCACCGACAAGCACTGTCGTGCCAACTCCACCGGATGCGGTGGGACTGAAGCCAGTGAGAAGAGGTGTGGTGGTGACGGTGAAAGTGAGGCCATTACTCGCGACGCCTCCGACGGTTACGACGACAGGGCCGGTAGTCGCGCCGGTGGGCACAATGGTCTGAATTTGCGAGTCACTCCAATATTGAACGGTTGCGGCAACTCCGTTGAAAGTGATGGTGCTGCTGCCCTGCGTGGCGCCGAATCCGGATCCGCCGATGTATAGCGGAAAGCCCACGCCAGCCGCGGACACCGGGCTGAACCCGGTGACGCTGGGAGATTGGGCGAAACTTGGAAGAGGACAGATCAGAAGCAAGAATAGAAAGCACGCACCGGAAAGCAGCCACCGCACGGGGCTGGCTTTGCTGTTCTGAGAGGGTTGCGATGCAATATTTTTTCCTGCGATCGAGAAATCCGTCGGGATCGGCGAACTTGCGGGAGCATGAGCAATGAGCATTAAAACCTCCGGGGACGTGAGTCGGGGGTTATACGCGAATTAGTGATAGTATGTCAATACCTTTCTGAGGTATTAATGTAAATTTGTCTTAAACTTATTGGTTTAATTTCAAGGAAGGCGCTTGGTGGCCGGAAATCTGGAAATAAAAAAGTCGGGAGACGGGAGACGAGTTTTTTCAAGAATGAGTTATGGGAAGTAGTGGCGGATGATGGCCAAGGATAAGGCAACAAAGGACATGAAGGGTGCTCTCCAATTCGTCCCGAAGCTCGGGACAAAAGTAGTGGCACACAGATTGTGCGCAAACATCCCGTCTCTCTCCGGATTGACTTAGGGCGTTCCGTGGCGGCAGCAAAGGCGGCGAGGCGGGTTGATTTCGCACTTTTGCGGCTTTATCATCTATCTCTGTGCTTGCACCGCTTTGTTCGGGCGTGCATCAAAAGAATTAAGCGGCATTAACGGCATTCACTTCACTTTGAAAATGTTCACCACAATCCGCGAATCGCTCTACAAAAGGCGTCACGTTTACGCGCTTGCGGTAACACTCATGGCGCTTGGCCTTTTTATGCAGGCCGTGCACGCGAAAAACTCCGATTATTTTCCAAAGACGGCGCAGGCCGTGCGATTTTCCACGACCGTAAAAATCGCCGATCTGGCTCAGCATGTAGTTGTTGTGAATCCGGCAACCGTTTCGTCGCCGCACGAAGTTCTGCCGCTGAAGCAGCCGCGGACCATGCGCGCCGCGTATATGCCGGAGATTGTTCCGCAGGAACTTTCTAAGCAAATCAGTTTCCGCCCTCTCCGTTCCCCTCCAGCAAATTCCTAGACGTTCGCATTTCGTTCTCTAAAAGCAAAATTCTCAATGGAATCGCGATGCCCTTCGCGCGAATCATACGAATTAGCAATCACATAAAGGAGCATACCCATGGCCCCTTCTGCGAATCACGAATTGATTCAATCGCTGACGCGATTGGATTCATGCACGGTTGCGAACGCGATCGAAACGTTTGACGTCCGCCTGCGCAACCTGGGATTTACAGATTCGAGCGTGCACTGCATTTTCGGCGAACTTCCGCCGATGGTCGGCCACGCGGTGACGGCGCGCGTCCGCACGTCCGAACCTCCGATGGAAGGGCTGCGTTATTTTGACCGTACGGACTGGTGGAATCACGTGATGACAATTCCGGCGCCGCGAATTGTGGTGGCGGAAGATACCGACGCGCATCCCGGCCTCGGATCATTCATCGGCGAACTGCACGCGAATATTCTTTTGGCGCAGGGCTGCGTCGGAGTGGTGACGAATGGGGCTGTGCGCGATTTGCGCGCGGTTCGCGCAGCAGGGTTTCAGATGTTCGCCGGAAATGTTTCCGTTTCGCACGCCTATGCGCACATCTATGAGTTCGGCCACCCGGTGGAAGTTGGCCGCATGAAAGTGAAACCCGGCGATTTGCTGCACGGCGATCTTCACGGAGTGCAAACAGTTCCGATGGAGATCGCCGCAAAGATTCCAGATGTGGCGCGGAAAATGATCGAGCAGGACCAGAAAATAATCGCGCTGTGCCGTTCCAAGAATTTCAGCATCGAAAAACTTCGAGAAGCTTTGAAGGACGGAAAAAAGCCGAGAGGTGAGGAATGATTTTGAAAATTAATTCGAGTGCGCGCAAAAAGCGCCTGGCGTGGACGATGCTCGCAGCGCTATTTGTTCTCGCCGGAATTTCGGCCGGCTGCGGAAATTCTCCGGTGAAAAATCCGGATGATCCGGCCAACGCTCCGTCCGCGGCGGTTGTGAAAGTTGTACGGCGGGATTTAACAAGTAATTTGGAAATCGCGTCTGAATTTCAGCCCTACCAGGAAATCCAGGTCTACGCGAAAGTTTCCGGTTACATCCAGAAAAGTTACGTGGATTGGGGAATGCATGTGAAGCAGGGCCAATTGCTGGCCGTGCTGGAAATTCCCGAGCTTCAACAGCAGCTTCAGCAAGACGAAGCGTCCGTAAAACGCAGCCAGCAAGGACTGGAAGGAGCGCGAGAAGAATTGAAGCGCGCCGAATCGATTTACAACGTAGCGCACCTGACGTACGGGCGGCTGGCGGACGTGCAGAAAACCCGGCCGGACTTGGTGGCGCAACAGGACATTGACGTGGCGCAAGGAAAAGATCTGGAAGCCAACGCCGGAGTTTCGGCTTCGCGCGATGCTCTTGCCGCCGCCGAACAAGGAGTGGCCGGAGCGCAGGCGGCGCTGGATAAAGACAAAGCAGTGTTCGCATACGCGCGCATCACCGCTCCATTTGACGGCGTGGTGACGCAAATTTACGCGTTCACAGGCGCGCTTCTTCCCGCCGGAACTTCTTCGGGAAAAGACACGCTCGCCCTTTGCCAGTTATCTCAAAACAATTTGCTGAGGCTGGTGATCCCACTGCCGGAACGCGCGGTTCCCGATGTTCACATCGGTGAAACCGTCGCGGTTCGCCTGACAAATCCTCCCAAGACTTTCTCGGGAACGATCGTTGAGTTTTCCGATCAGATTGATACGCAGACGCGCACCATGCACGCGGAAGTTCACGTTCCAAATCCCAAGTACGAATTGGTGACCGGGATGTACGGGTCGGTTTTGATTCCACTACACACGGCGCAGCATGTGCTGACGCTGCCGATTCAAGTTGTGCAATCCGCGAAGGAAAATTCGGGCACGGTGCTGGTCGTGAATAGCAGCAATCACATCGAGCAGCGCCAGGTCACCCTCGGACTGCAAACCTCCACGCAAGTGGAAATTGTTTCCGGACTTAAAGAAAACGATCTAGTCGTTTTCGGGGAACAAGCGCAGTTCCGCGTGGGCGAGCTGGTTTCGCCGAAGCTCGTCGAGTCCGAGGAGAAGGACTAGCCCACATGCCAACATTTTCCTTGAAGCACCCATACTTCATCATTGTTCTTTGTCTGATGATTTTGGCTGTCGGCCTGATTAGCGGCTCGCAAATGCCGGTGGATATGTTTCCTCCCATCAACATGCCCGTCGTGCTGGTGGCTACTTTTTATAACGGCATGCCTCCGGAACAAATCGAAGCGGACATCACCGACACATTCGAGCGCTTTTTCACTTTCGCAAGTGGATACGACCACATGGAGTCGCGTTCGCTGGCCGGCGTCAGCTTGATCAAAATTTATTTCAAGCCCGGCACGGATGCGAATGCGGACGTCACGCAAATTTCCAATTTGGCGATGGCGGACTTGCGGCGCTTGCCGGAAGGCACGCTGCCGCCCGTGGTGATGAAAGTGGACGCTTCAAATTTGCCGGTGTGTCTGCTGACGGTGGAAGGCGAAGGGCTGAGCGAAACGCAGCTTCACGATTTCGCGCAGTTTCAGATTCGCAATCAGATTGCGGGCGTTCCGGGCGCCACAGTTCCGCAGCCATACGGCGGCAAATATCGCCAACTGATGATTTACGTGGACCCGGTGAAAATGCAGGCGCACCAGTTGAGTCCGATGGATGTAGTGCGCGCCACGGACGCCTCCAATTTAATTTTGCCCGCCGGAGATGTTCGCATCGGCCCGCTGGATTTCAACATTTATACGAACGCGCAAGTTCCTGACGCGCAGGCGCTGAATGATATTCCGCTAAAAACGGAAGGCTCGAAATCGGTTTTCATTTCCGATGTCGGCCACGCGGTGGACGCTTCCGCACTGCAATACAACATAGTTCGCGTGAACGGCCAGAGGTCGGTATACACGCCAATTCTGAAACAGGGCGGTGACACGAACACAATCGAAGTCGTGAACGGAGTGAAAAAAGCGATTCTGAATCTTCGCGATATTCCCGCCCAGCTAAAATCTCACGTGGTTTTCGATCAGTCAGTTTTCGTGAAAGCCGCCATATATACGGTCATGCGCGAAGGCGGCATCGGTCTGCTGCTGACGATGCTGATGATTCTAATGTTTTTGGGAAGCGCGCGCGCCACCGCCGCGATTTTTCTTTCCATTCCACTTTCTGTTTTGATCGCCGTGATTATTCTGCACGCGGCGAACAAGACGATTGACAGCATGGTGCTGAGCGGCCTGGCGATCGCCTTCTCCCGATTGATTGATGATTCGGTCGTCGTTCTGGAAAATATTTACCGGCACATTGAATTAGGCGAAGAACCTGCCGTCGCTGCGAAAAAAGGCGCAAACGAAGTGGCGCTTGCGGTTCTGGCGATCATGCTTACGGCGGTAGTGGTATTTTTCCCGGTCACATTTTTATTCGGCGTCAGCAAATTTCTTTTTTCAGCGTTGGCGCTTGGAGTTGTGCTGGCCTTATTCGCCTCGTATTTCGTTGCGGTGACGGTTGTGCCGCTTTACTGCGCTCATGTGTTGAAGCCGCTTCACGCACACGGATTGGAAACAAAAACAATGAGCTGGGGAGCGAGGTTCCACGCCGCGTTCAACGCCAGATTTGAACGCATGCTGAACGTATACGAACGCTGGGTGCGCAAAGCGCTGGATTTCCCGCGTATAACGCTGCTGGGATTCGCCGCTCTTCTGCTGCTTTCACTTCTTTTGTTGCCGCTCATCGGCGTTTCGTTTTTTCCACGCACAGACGCCGGCCAATTTGTGATCAACGTGAAAGCTCCGACGGGCACACGCATCGAACTGACCGAAGGATATGCGAAGCAAGTGGAAGACATTATTCGCCAGGTTGTGCCGCCGCAAGAGTTGAACACTGTTGTTTCTAATATCGGGTTGCAGGCGGATTTATCTTCCTTATTTTCGCCGAACTCCAGCATGAACACTGCGATCGTGCAGGCGGGCCTGGTGGAAGATCATAAAGTCAGCAGCTTCACTTACATGCGTGAAGTGCGCGAGCAAATTGCGAAGCAGCTTCCGCAATTGCACACGTATTTACAATCGGGCGGATTGGTTGACGCCGTTTTAAATCAAGGATTGCCCGCGCCGATTGACGTGCAGGTCAGCGGAATGGATTTGCACGGCGACGACTCCATTGCGCAAAACCTTTCGCGGCAATTCAGAGCGATTCCGGGCGTATCCGATGTTTATACGCCGCAGGATTTGAATTATCCCTCATTGGAAATCAACGTGAATCGCGAGCGCGCCAGCGAGCTTGGCCTGACGCCCAAGGAAATCGTGGACAACGTGATCACCTCGCTTACTTCCGACGTGATGATCGCGCCGAGTTATTGGGTCGATCCGAAGACGGGGAACAATTACTTCGTCAGCGTCCAATATCCTGAAAATCAAGTGAAGTCCATCGAGGATCTGAAAGCGATGCCGCTGCGTTCGCCGAATCTGAAAATGCCGACGTACTTGAATCAGGTTGCCGACGTCACCTCAATTCTTACTCCGACGGAAGTGGATCACTATCAGTTGCAGAGAACGCTGGATATTTACGTGGCTCCATCCGGCGAAGATATCGGCGAGCCCGCGAAAGCAATTTCAAAAATTATCGCGGATACGCAAATTCCCAATAACATTCGCGTGGATGTGCGCGGGTTGGTCGTCACCATGCAAACTTCTTTCAAGTACATGGGCTACGGTTTGCTGTTGGCGGTTCTGCTGGTTTATTTAATTCAGGTGGCACAGTTTGCGTCGTTCCTCGATCCGTTCCTAATTATTCTTGCGGTGCCGACGGGACTGATCGGCGTAATTCTGACGCTTTCCCTGACCGGAACAACTCTAAATATTCAATCCATGATGGGAATCATGATGCTGCAAGGCATGGTGGTGTCGAATAGCATTTTGATTGTGGACTTCGCAAATGTTTTGCGGGGCGA
The DNA here is from genome assembly GCA_036008485.1 of Candidatus Acidiferrales bacterium. GTDB lineage: Bacteria > Acidobacteriota > Terriglobia > Acidiferrales > UBA7541 > DASTCZ01. Next base: position 9,754 of record DASYNR010000395.1, read on the forward strand.
GGGACACAGCGTGATGGAAGCCGTCGCTCACGCGTGCCGCATTCGTCTGCGTCCGATTCTGATGACGTCGCTCGCAACCGTTGTTGGACTTCTTCCCATGGCGTTCAAACTGGAACTGGGCAGCGAAGCTTACGCGCCGCTGGCGCGCGTGATCATCGGCGGATTGCTGACCAGTATTGCGCTAACGATTTTTGTGGTCCCAGCCGCGTACGTTCTGCTGTATGGACGAAAACAGCAGGTGGAAGCAGTTCCCGGCTCACCAGAAGCTCAAGGGGCATAATTATGCGATCTCAAATGCGAATTGGTTTGCTTGTAGCGGGAATTTTAATTTGCGGAAACAGTGTGCGCGCTCAAACACCGCCCGCTCCATCACCTGCGGCGCAGAATTCCGCGGCGGCAACCGTGCAAATTCCCGCGCGATTGACGCTGGATGATGCGCGCCGGATCGCGCTGGCAAATCATCCACACATTCGCGCCGCGCAATCGGCCGCCGCCGCCGCGAATGAAGTCACTACGGAAACGCGCTCCGCCTACTATCCGAATGTTTACGGCAGTTTGACGGGAGTGGAAGCGGATTCCGGAAGCCGCATCGCGGCTGGAGGATTGAACAATTCAATTGTCTTCGATCGCTTCGCAACGGGCGTGGCCGCGGAACAGTTGGTGACGGATTTTGGGCGCACGAAAAATCTTGTAGCCAGTTCACGTTTGCAGGCGCAGGCGGCGAACGAAACATTGAATGCTTCGCGCGCGGACATTCTGCTTAGCGTGGATCGTGCGTTTTATGGCGCACTTCGGGCGCAGGCGATATTGACCGTCGCGCAGCAAGAAGTGAAGGAGCGCGGGACGGTAGCAGAACAAATCACAACGCTGGCGCAGAATAAGCTGAGGTCCGGATTGGATGTAAGTTTTGCGAACGTGAATCTTTCCCAAGCGCGATTGCTTCTTGTGCAAGCGCAGAATGATGTGCAATCGGCGTACGCAGTTCTGGCGGAAACACTGGGCGTTTCGCGCCGGCAAACATTCGATCTGGCCGAGCCGCCGGAAGCGGCGGCTGCGATGCCCGGCGTGGAAGACGCGATGGCGGCGGCAAATCGCGATCGTCCCGAACTTGCTTCGCAGCGTTTGCAAGTGGATGCGGCGCAACATTTTTCCACAGCCGAACGCGATCTGATCCTTCCAACGATTTCGATGGCCGGCGTGGCGGGAGAAATTCCGTTTCGTCAAGCGGTGCTGCCGCAGGATTACGCGGCAATCGGATTCAATGTTCACATTCCGATTTTCAATGGAAAATTATTTAGCGCGCGTCACGCGGAAGCGGAAGATCGAGCGCGCGAAGCTGAAGCTGAACTGAGCGACGAGCAGGGGCAAATATTGCGTGACGTGCAACTCGCGTGGCTTGCCGCGAATACCGCGTTTCAGAATGTCGCGCTGACCGCCGAACTTCTTGCGCAAGCTAATAAAGGATTGGATCTCGCGCAGGCTCGTTACAATCTCGGACTAGGCTCCATCGTTGAATTAAGCCAGGCGCAATTAAATCAAGCGCAAGCGGGAATCGCGCAAGCCAGCGCGAAATATGATTACGCAACACGGCTTGCCGAGTTGGCATATCAAGAAGGCGCGCTGCGGTGACCCGCCGTCGCTGAAGCTATGGCGGGTTTAATCGGATGCGAAAAATTTCCTATCCTGTTTTCGTGCGATCAGGAAAATCAAATCCTTTGCTTGTCCAATTGATGTCCAGTGCTTTCTTGGCATCAGGAAGTTTCTCAATTCCCTGCACGAGAGCGGGAACGCGCTGCAAGAGGTCGGTGAAATACGCGGTGAAATTCACGCGATTGAAAAAATTGCAATTCACGGTGATGGAGTTTTCCAAAGCTATCACGTGATGCCACCAGAGGCTGGGCATGAAAAGCAGCTCGCCCGGTTCCAACACGCACTCGAATGCCGTCGCATTTCGGAAAAGAGGGAATTGATCCAGTGCGGGCCGGTCGGGATCGACGTCTCCATCGTAAAGAACGGCGGAATCTTCCGGAGAGAACAGCGTGCATTTTTTCCGGCCAACGATTTGAGCAAGATAAGCATGCGAGTGCAAAAAATCCTGATGCAAATGAGATTTTGAATTCGCAGGCCCAATGAGGACGCCGTGAGAATAATACCGCGTAGTTTCGTTCATCACTTTGCGAAGAGCCGCGGGCAATAGCGGAAGCCAGTCCTCGACTGATTTTAGATTTTGTGAAATGTCGTCAAACAATTCAGGATGCAGATCGAAAGCTTTCCAGCCATAAAGATAAAGCGGCCCGGACAAATTCTCCGGCGGCCCGGGCAGTGGGAATTTTGTTTCGGGATCAATCCAAATGCCCGGTGATTTTTCATTCGGCGATTGAATGTAGCCGATGTAATCCGCGAGCTTCATTAATTTTGCATATTTCGTCCCCGGCCAAACTGTTGGCAAAACGGTATCTGAACCGTAGCGGGACCTGAAAAAATCCAAATTCCATTTTGATCGAGCATTCCAAGAGTTCATCTCGTCCGTAACGATTACCGGTTTACCGACGCCGGTGAGATAGCGCTCATAAAAAATTTCAGGCGTGAGGTTGTGTGCGCGTTCGATGGGAACTCTGCGGCGACCTTCGATGGCGTTGGTCGGATTAGTTATTCCGCTCAGACTTTCCTGCATCCAGGCCTCTATATCGAACCGGCGCGCTCAGCTATCATTTAATAATATACAGACATGTGCGTTCGTGAACAAAGAAAACGCGCGGAAATAAAAAAGGCCCCGACAGTTTCCTGTCGGGGCCTTTTCTGCGAATTGGATAAGTTGATCTTTGACGTCCTTTGCAGGACACGCTTGCAGCGCTTGGATAAGATCTGCCAGAACCCGAAGGCTGAATGAATCTTTGCGACCCAGTCCGTGAGAACTGGTGACCGATATGGCCTGCGAAAAATAACAGGTTGATGCGGCTCTTTTTATTTAGAAAGGAGGTGATCCAGCCGCAGGTTCTCCTACGGCTACCTTGTTACGACTTCACCCCAATCATGAGTCATACCTTGGGCGCTTGCCTCCTTGCGGTTGGCTCGGCGACTTCTAGTACAACCCACTTTCGTGATGTGACGGGCGGTGTGTACAAGGCCCGGGAACGTATTCACGGCGTCGTTCTGATACGCCATTACTAGCGATTCCAGCTTCATGCAGTCGAGTTGCAGACTGCAATCCGAACTGAGCATGGTTTTTTCCGGTTAGCTCCCCCTCGCGGGTTTGCAACGGTCTGTACCATGCATTGTAACACGTGTGTAGCCCTGGACATAAAGGCCATGCTGACTTGACCTCATCCCCACCTTCCTCTCCGTTATCCGGAGCAGTCC
>DASYNR010000396.1:0-2259 GCA_036008485.1 Candidatus Acidiferrales bacterium
TCCGCCCAACAACGCACCGCCTCACCAGTACATTTACGGCAAATCCAGCAGAAGAAAATCCGCCGCTGTCGCGCCTCCGCTTAGCGTCAGCGCATTCACGTCTGTAATTCTCGCCTGATCGCCCGCGGAAAGCGTAATTGGTTTCGCATTCTTGGTTCCGTTCTGAGCTTCCAATTTCAATTCACCGTTCACCACAAAAATATACGCGCGCCGTCCCGCTTCGAGTGGAAGCTTTGCGGTCTGTCCGTCGGAAAGAAGCGATGTGTAAATCGTAGCGTCCTGATGAATCGAAACGGCGCCTTCCACTTTTTCGCCTTCGGGCACGCCAATCGGCAAGAGTTTTCCGCTGCGTGCTTCCACGGAGAATTGTTTTTGTTCCCAGGAAGGCGTCAGCTTGGATTTCGCCGGCATAATCCACAACTGCACCAGGTGCAGCGGATCGGTTTTTGACGCGTTGTATTCCGAATGCCGCAGACCTGTCCCCGCGCTCATGCGTTGAATTTCGCCCGGTTTAATTTGGCCTTTATTTCCCATGCTATCGGTGTGTTCGAGCGTTCCGTCAATCACGTAGGTGACGATTTCCATTTCCTTGTGCGGATGCGCCGGAAATCCCGTGGCCGGCTGAATCACATCATCATTGAATACGCGCAATGGCCCGAATGAGATGTTTTTCGGATCGTAATAGTCGTCGAACGAGAAATGCCAGTGCGTGGAAAGCCAGCCTGCGTCCAGATGGTGGCGGTCCGCGCTACGAATTACTTGAACCATGGAATCCTCCTCGTTAAATCTTCCAGCGGAGTCATTATATTCGTTATAACGACTATTGTCAAGAGGCACATTGGAGCCTCGAATCGCCCCTTTCCCAGAACCCACCAGCCATTCAGGCGCGCAGTAACCATTTGCCGCGCTTTCACCCCCGGAGTTTCCGCGGACTCGCCACTTGGTGTACATTGGAGAAGGAAATAATTCCCACGAGAAAAGATCATGAATCCGGTCCAGCAGCCAACACCGCGCCCAGAAGTCTCGCAAGGCAGCACCAAAGCCCGCGAGTCGATTTCCATCACCGATAATCGCACCGGTAAATCCTACGAACTGCCCATCAAGGACGGCGCCATTCACGCCGTCGACCTGCGCCAGATCAAAACCGGCGCGGATGATTTTGGCCTGATGACCTACGACCCGGCGTTCAACAACACCGCCGCGTGCATCAGCCGCATCACTTATATTGATGGCGACAAGGGAATCCTGCGCTATCGCGGATATCCCATCGAAGTGCTCGCGGAAAAAAGCACCTATCTGGAGACGGCGTTTTTGATTTTGCACGGCGAATTGCCCACGAAATCGCAACTTACCGATTGGGCTTACCACATTTCGCATCACACGTTTATCCACGAAAGCACCAAGAAATTTCTGGACGGCTTTCACTATGACGCGCACCCGATGGGTATGTTGATTTCGACCATCGCCGCGCTTTCCACTTTTTATCCGGATGCAAAAGATATTTTCAATGAAGAATCGCGCCGCAAGCAGACCTATCGCCTTATCGGGAAAATGCCCACTCTCGCGGCTTTCGCGTATCGCCACAGTTTGGGAATGCCGTACTCCTATCCCGATAACGATCTGAGCTATCCCGGAAATTTTTTGAACATGTTGTTCAAGACTACGGAGATGAAGTACCGCCCGAATCCAACGCTTGAACACGCGCTGGATATTCTTTTCATTCTGCACGCCGATCACGAACAAAATTGTTCCGCCAGCGCAATGCGCAACGTGGGCAGCTCGCATGTGGATCCATTTTCGGCCACTGCCGCCGCAACCGCGGCACTGTACGGCCCGCTGCACGGCGGCGCCAACGAAGAAGTTCTGCGGATGTTGATGGAAATCGGCTCGGTCGACAAAGTTCCCGCGTACATCAAACGAGTGAAAGCCGGCGAAGTTCGCCTGATGGGCTTCGGCCATCGCGTTTACAAGAATTACGATCCACGCGCGCGGATTGTAAAGAATGTTGCGTATGGCGTTTTCGAGTTGATGGGCAAAAATCCGCTGCTCGAAATTGCTTTGGAATGCGAACGCATCGCGTTGGAAGACGACTACTTCGTCTCGCGCAAACTTTATCCGAACGTGGATTTCTACACCGGCCTCATCTACCAATCGATGGGCTTCCCCATGACGATGTTTCCCGTGCTGTTCGCGATTCCGCGCACGTCGGGCTGGATCGCACAATGGCAGGAAATGCTGCTCGATCCGGAGCAGAAAATC
>DASYNR010000397.1:0-3387 GCA_036008485.1 Candidatus Acidiferrales bacterium
CTTCAAATATCCGCGGACAATAATATCTTCTCCATTGGTGATGCCGCCTTCGATTCCCCCTGCGCGATTCGTAGGCCGTGTGAATCGGTGCTTCGTCCCATCGTAGCCGATTTCGTCCTGCACTTCCGAGCCATACGCGCTGGCGTTTCCAACGCCGGTGCCAATCTCGAACGCTTTCACAGCTTGTATGGACATGACCGCGCGCGCCAGCTTCCCATCCAACTTTTCGTCCCACTGCGCGTGACTGCCAAGGCCAGCCGGTACGCCGCGCGCAATCACTTCAAAAATTCCGCCGACGGTATCGCCGGCGCGCAACACAAGGTCCACTTCAGCTTTCATGCGGTCTTGTGTAGCGGCGTCAACGCATCGCAACGGCGATTCCAGATCCGCGCACACTGCGCGAAGTTCGTCCCACGTTGTTTCGCGTTCCAATTTTACTTTGCCGACAGCAATCGTGTGGCTCAGCAATTCGACGCCGAATTGCATCAAGAACATTTTCGCGATGGCGCCGGCCGCTACGCGCGCTGCCGTTTCGCGTGCCGAAGCGCGTTCCAAAATATATCGCGCATCATGCAAATTAAATTTCAACGCGCCGGCCAAATCGGCATGGCCCGGGCGCGGCGCCGTTAATTTCCGCTGAGCATCTTCGCCGCCGGCAATGTCCTCAACCGGCAAAGCTTTTTCCCAATTTGCCCAATCGCGATTTTCAATTCGCAGCGCTATGGGCGCGCCAATTGTCTGTCCATGACGCACGCCGGAAAGCGCTTCGGCGCTGTCGCGTTCAATTTTCTGCCGCCCGCCGCGCCCATATCCCAGTTGACGCCGATGCAATTCGCGCCGGATATATTCCATGTCGACGGGCACGCCAGCGGGCACGCCGGATATCCAGGCGATGAGCGCCTGTCCGTGAGACTCTCCGGCAGTGACGAATCGAAACATTTTTTGTGATAGTGGGCTGCGCGTCGCCTCAACTATCCTGACACAGTTAGGCAGGCATGCAAATGCAAACGCGACATTCTATCGGAGCCGCCGCGCGCGGTAAAGCCGCACCAGATATTTCCGCGCGCCGAATCGCATTTGTGTCGTAACATTTGCACGGCGATGCGAAGGCCACTTTTATTTCTGATGACGATGTGCCTGCTGTGCGGATTCGCCGCTCTTAGCAAGCGCGTTGTCCCGGCGCGTCAATCAACAAGTCCCGCGCCCGCGGATTCGCGCGCCTATCTCGGCTTCGACCGCAATTCCTATCCCGGTGATGCCGCACTGCCAACTCTTCGCAAAACTTTTTTCTTCGCCGGATACTGGCTCAATAATCCGCCCGGCGAAACTTCAAATTCCTGGCGCGGCAAACGCGAAAGTTTAAATTCAAACGGCTTTGGATTTCTTCTGCTCTTCACTGGACGCCTTTATAAAGATCTGAAATCTGTCGCGCTGGCCAAAAGCATCGGCACGCGCGACGCCGCCTCAGCAGTTGCCGCAGCGAAGCGCGAAGGCTTTCCGTCGGGCGCGATAATTTTTCTCGATCAAGAACAAGGCGGCCATATGCTGCCCGAGCAGCGCGCCTATTTGCACACGTGGATTGACGGAATCATCGCCGCCGGATTTCGCGCTGGAATTTATTGCTCGGGAATTCCTGCGACGGAACGTGGCGAGGCCGGCGTCATAACAGCGAACGATATTCGCGACGGCGCAGAAGGTCGAAGCATCGCGTTCTTCATTTATAACGATTCGTGTCCACCGTCTCCGGGATGCGCGGCGCCAGCGAATCCTCCGTCACCCACGCAAAGCGGAGTGGCATTCGCAGCGGTCTGGCAGTTTGCGCAATCGCCGCGGCGCCCGGAGCTCACATCGAAATGCGCGTCGCACTACGATGCCGATGGCAATTGTTACGCGCCACTTTTTCAACGCGCGAACGCGATTGAAGTGGACGTCAGTTCCGCCACATCAGCAGATCCATCTTCCGCGCGCCGCTAAATTTTATTTGTGCTTGGCTCTAGAAGGCCGCGGAGTTTTTGCAGCCGCGCGTTTTTTCCGCACCTTCGCCAAGCGGATCTTCCGCGTCACGGCATGTCCCGCTTTCTCGAATGCACGCCACATGTACCAGCTCGCCACAGTTCGGTACGGACGCCATCGCTCGCCGAATGCCAATAATTCTTTCGGCTTCGGCATGTGTTTCTTGCCGTACGTCACCGACCATCCCTTTTTCACAGCCAAATCATGAATTGGCAGAACGTCCGGCCTGCCCAACCGGAAAATTAAAAACATCTCCACCGTCCACGCGCCAATTCCGCGCACTGCGGTCAAGCGCGCGACCAATTCTTCATCCGATATTTTCACCGCTTCATCGTGCGAGGGAACTACGCCATCCAAAGTCTTCCGCGCCAAATCCTTCATGGCCACAATTTTTGCGCCGGAAAGTCCTGCTTTTCGCAGAATAGATTTTCGTAGCCGCAACATCTCTTCAGGCGACGGCACGCGTCCACTCGAACCGAGCGCCTTCACTCGTCCGAATATTGTTGCCGCCGCTTTTCCGGAAATGGATTGGTAAGTGATGGATCGCAGCAAAACTTCGTAAGGACTTTCGCCGCCATCCGAGCGAATGCGAAATTCCGGCGCCTCTTCCATCACTTTCGCAAGATGTGGATCGTTGGCGCAAAGATGCTCAACCGCGGCACGCAAATCGAAAGGAAGTAAGCTGGTGGTTTCAGTCACAAGTTCTCCTGCGCCCGCCTCTGGGATAACGATCGCGCGGAGGACTAGCCTATCAAATTTTCGAGATGCGTTTTCACGAAGCGCCGATATTATCCACGTGCTGCTTCAGCGCGATCGTCTCAATACTGGGAAGCGGCAGACACAAAAATAAACTGATCCTGCGCTCCAAGATCATAAAAGTTTCGCGGAATGCGTGCTCGATTTCCTCCGGAGTTCCCGTCACCGCGGCTGGATCCGGCACGCCCCAGTGAGCGGTCACGGGCTGTCCCGGCCAGATCGGACACTCTTCGCCCTTCGCGTTATCGCAAACTGTGATGATGAAATCCATTTGCGGCGAACCCGGCTTGCCGAATTCATCCCAACTTTTGCTGCGCAAGCCTTCTGTCGGCAAGTTAGAAATCTCAAGCTGCTTCAGCGCCATCGGATGAATCGAACCCTTCGGGAAACTTCCGCCGCTAAACGCGGTGAAATTCGCGTGTCCTTTATGATTCAAAAGCGCCGCCGCAAGAATCGAGCGCGCCGAATTTCCAGTGCAAAGAAATAAGACGTTATAGTGCGGCTGCTCCAACGGTTTATTAAATTCCACCTGCTGTTGAGTGGCGCTCATAAGGTGTCCTCAAAGTTTCGATGAATCATCGCGGCGGAAAGACTCTCGGAAATAAACGGGAGGAACTG
>DASYNR010000398.1:0-7029 GCA_036008485.1 Candidatus Acidiferrales bacterium
TTCGATCGCGTCTTTTCCGAGCCGTATCTGTTTGGTGAATGAAAATCCCGAATGATGAATTTCATCATATCCACTTTGTTCGGGCTGCATCGTAACACGATCCGAATCTCTTTCGAGTACGCGTCCGTCCGCGCTCATGCCGGCCCATACAACGTCCAGCGAGTCCGTCCAGTGCTCGCCAGCTCTTTCAAAGTGCATTTGACCGGGATCAACCCGTACATCGACTTTCAATTCGCGGCCATTCGCGCTTACGCTCGCGTCCGCATGAACTTCCAGGCCCAGGTCCATCATCTGAATCGGGCTGCGAATCGCATTGGAAATGAGCTGGTCGCGCATGGCGCTGCCGTCGTTGCTTTCCGGAATCGCGTAGTATCCCGTGCGATAGCGAAGGTGCAATCCTTTGCGGGCGACTTTCACTCCAATCGAACGGAAACTGTAATCCCAATTATTATTCGTCGGATAGTAAGCCAGAACGTAGGACGAAACGGAATCGTCAATCGCTTTGCGAATCGAGCCGCTGATGTCATTCGTATTGTAATAAGCGTGGCCACCGGTGCCTTCGGCGATCATAATCATCGCGTCGAAATTTGGCAGGATGTATCCGCGTCCTCCGGTGGGCGCAATTAGTCCGCGCGCATCCACCGGATACACGGCCACGTCCGCATTCGCGAGCATCTTCGCGGTAGCCGAAATCATCGGGCTAAAATCGTATCGCTCAGCGCGCGCGCCAATCGGATCGCGCTCGCCAATGTAGAGTGGAAATCCACCGGAAATCCAGACCAGGCTTTTTCGGCCCGGTATATTCGCAACATTTTTCGCGATTTGCTTCATGGCCTCGGAGGTATTTTCGACGATTCCCATCCGGCCGCCCTTATAAAAATAATTGGATTCCGCGAACGCATCGATGATCAGTTTATTCGCGCGCTTGGTAGCCGCATCCGCGCTGGCCGAATCACCGGCCACGCTGCGCACCAGCGTCTCCGAATCATTTGTAAAGTCATGCAGCGTATAAAGTTTGGAAGGCGTCAGCAGATACAGCGCAACCTGATCCTGCGGCGACAGACTACGCACAAACGCAATCACTCGGGCCCGTACATACGCCAGATCGTGAAATCTGGTGTTTACGGCGTCCATCAGGATCACAGTCACGCTATTCGCGCCTTGCGAGTTGTTCTGCACTCGATTGGAAAAGAAATTCGGCGCGCTCGCTGGTGACGTCGCCGAAGGCGCCCGATTCGGCTGAGCGAAAATAGCAATTTGTTGCTGCTGGCCCTTATCAAATAAAGTGAAATCATCTTTGGTCAAATCCGCGACCGGATTGCCGTCGTTGTCCTGAACGATCACATTCACTTGAACCAATCGCGAGGTGACGCGCAGAGTGGCAGCGTCAGAAGGTGTTTGACCCGGAAGGGAAGGAGGCAGGGGAGGATTCTGCGAGACAGACTGGCCCGCGAAAAGCGCGGAACCAAATGAAATTATAAACGCTGCTAGAAAGATTGCGCGCCGCGCGTTGAAATCCCGGAGCTGCAAGACTGGAAAGTATCTCCGCATTTATCTTGAAGAAGTTTGCGCCGCGGAGCCTGCAAACACAACCCCCAGTGGAATATTCACCGATCCGATGGAACCGGTATTGCGATCGCGCACGATTAACCGTAATTCCGCCGAATCGCTTCCGACGCGGATGTGCTCCGAAAACGAAAGTCCTGCGTGCTGAATTTCATCGTAGCCGCTTTGTTCGGGATGTAGATCGATTGAATCTTTATCGCGGCTCAGAATGCGCCCGTCAGGAGTCAGTCCGACCCACACAACTTCGATTCCGTCGGTCCAGCGGTCACCGTCTTTCACAAATCGCATCGCGAAGGGATCCACTCGGACGTTCACTTTCAGTTCGCGTTCGGCGGCGGTCGATGAAACAGGATCAACATGCACTTCAAGCCCAAGGTCAATCATTTGCAGCGGACTGCGAATTGCGTCCGAGGTAAGGAGTTCATTGCGTTTGTCATTTTCCGGACTTGCAGGTACGGCGAAATATCCAGTTTTGTATCGCAAATGAACGCCCGGCCGGTTCAGTTTGATGCTGAGTTCGCGGAATCTTCCGTCCCATTTATCGTTGGTCGGGTAGTATCCCAGAAGGTATGACACGCGCGAATCGTCCACCGCTTTTCGGATGGACGATGCAATGTCATTCGTGTTGTACAACGGACGGCCGCCCGTGCCGTCTGCGATTCGCACCATCGCATCCATATTCGGGCTGATGCCACCCCGGCCGCCACGTGGCCCCACAAGTCCGCGCGCATCCACCGGATAAACCGCGACGTTCGCATCGCCCAATTGCATCGCGGTGCTGGAGAGCATCCCGGTGAAATCGTAGCCGTTATCACGAGAGCCTAGCGGAATTGCCGTGCCCATCGTTATGGGAAAGCCGGCCGAAATCCAAACAAGATTCTTTCGTCCCGGAATGTTCACAACATTCTGCGCGATCTGCAGCATCGCTTGTGAAGTAGTTTCCACTTGATTCATTCGCTGTCCGGCCTTGTGAAAAGCGTTTGACTCGTCCAGCGAATCATTAATCAGCTTTGCTATTTTTGCGTCATCTGGGCCTGGCGCGGCCGTCGAAGTTGTGGAGGTCTTCTCCGGCTTGCCGCCCATCAATCGCACCAGCGTTTCGGAATCATTCGTAAAATCGTGCATCACGTAAAGCGTGGAAGGAGTCAAAACGTAGAGCGCCACTTGATCCTGCGGCTGCATGTGCTGCAGAAAGTTAATCACTTTCTCTCTCGCGTAAGATAAATCGCGAAAATCCGTATTCAGCGCGTCGAATAACAGAATCGTCACGCTATTCGCACCCGAAGGGCTGTTCTCCACATGATTAGAATAAACATTCGCGGCCGGAGCAGGGCCGTTCCCAACCGTAGAAAGATGCGCGGCAATACTATTCTGCTCCGCGAAGAAACTAAGCTTCTGCGACTGGCCATTATCGCGAAGCAAGAAATCTTCTTTCTTCAAATCGGTCACGGGTTTTCCATCTCCGTCTTCAGCCACGACAGTCACCTGGATCAGCCGCACCACCGCGCGCAAAATCGTAGCCTCGCTGGGATTCTGTATTCCCGTTGGAGCTTGCTGCGCTGGCGGTGTCGGAGGAGGCACAGATTGAGAGAACGCCAGTCCACCTGCGAACAGCAGTACAATGACGATGTTCAGAATTTGGAAGTATCGGAACGATCGGAGACGTTTCATCGCAGGACGCCTTTCCGGACGCAGTAATCTGCATGCGCTGCGGTTCGATTTTAGCTAATTTAACAGTGGTACATCAACTGAACTTTTTCTATACGCAATGTTTAAGGATTCGGCGCAGTCGCTGTTCCAGGTTTCGTGAAGATCCGCGTCAGCGAAATATTAACCGAGCCAATCGCTCCAGTGCCGCCGTCACGCGCCACTAAGCGCAATTCGACGCAGCCTTCCACCACTCCAATTGTGTTGGCGAACGTCAGTCCTTCTCTAAGAGTTTTGTCATGCATTTGATCGGGGAAATTCAGATTCAGCGTTTTCGCCCCATGGCCCAGGTCGTTGCCGCTGAAGTCCAGTTCAACCCATGCCACTTCAACATTGTCACTCCATTGTCCAGCATTCAGATCAAAATGAAGTTGATCGGGATCCACGCGAACCTCCACTTTCACCTTTTGCGGACCCGGCCCGTCAACCGCGTTGACCTGCACGGTTAGACCGAGTTGCGTCGCTTCAAGTGAATCTCGCGCCGCGGCAGTCATCATTCTCGCCTGCGAGTCGGGTGAAGACGCCGTCGCTGGCGTCGCGAAATATCCTTTTCGATACCGCAAATGCACTCCGGGACGTTTCACTTCCACTTTAATGTCGCGGAATCGCCCATCCCACTTTTCATTCGTAGGATAGTAAGTCAGTTCGTAAGTCAGGCTGGAATCGTCAATCGCGCGTCGAATCGCGCCGCCAAGATCGTTCGTATTGTAGAAGGCAACTCCGCCAGTGCCCTGTGCCAGCATTTGCATCGTATCCAGCGTGCCTGCGGGCGGCACCGCAGGCTTATGCTTGGAAAATAAAATTCCCGGTTGGTCCAAGGTCTGTGCCACAAGCGCCCTCGCGTCTACCGGGTAGATCGCAACATTCGCATCACTCAGCGCCTGCGCCGATGCGTTTATTCGCGATGGTCTGGTCGGGTCCAATTCAACCCAGAATGGAAAGCTTTCCGATACCCAGACAAGGTTTTTTCGGCCCGGCAACCGAGCTAGATGATGCGCGATCTGTGTGATGGCATCCGTCGTGCCGTCGACCTTGTTTATCTGATCAAAAAGTTGCTCTCGCTGAAGTTCTGCCGTCAGCCATCCGGGATCCGGCGCCGGAAGGCTGCCCTTCCCACCAGCCATAATTTTGGCTTCTGTAGCCGCCGTAATCTGAGGCGGTGCATCAGGCGCGCCGCTTTGCGGGTTCGGCGCAGCTCCCAGTGCGCGCAGCAGCGTGGCCGTATCGCTCGTGAAGTCGTGCAGCACGATCAGCTTCGTTGTCAATTCGTAAAGTGCCACACGATCTTCGGGGTGAAGCTGTCTGAGAAATTTCACAACTTGCGCGCGCGCGGACGCCATGTCATGAAAATCCGAGTTCAGCGCGTCCAGTAAAATCACGGTCACGCTCGGCGGCACGCCGGTCGTCTCGTCCACTCGATTGGAAAAAGTATTCGCGGAAATAGTACGAACTCCGGGTGTGACGTCCGCTGTCAGGCGGCTCGAGTGCTGCCCGAACGAAACTATTTTCTGCTCGACGCCGTTGTCCAATATTTTGAAATCATCCGGCGTCAGCCCCGTGACCTGACGCCCATCGCCGTCCTGCGCGATCACGCTCACTTGCACCACACGCGTGGTGACGCGTAGCGTCGACTCCGCGCCTGGCGCCTGATCCTTCGGCGGCGCAGGCGGCGGAGCCTGGCCGGGCGCCCGCATCGCCAGCAACAGAACAACAACCGTGCACGTCACTGCGGCCGTTCGATTGATGTGATTTCGATTCTTCATGCCAGTATCATCCTTTCGCGCCGCTTTCAGTTCTTTGGCGCAGCAATGTTTGTCTTCGCAAATACTCGATCCAGCGGAATAATTACTGATCCGATTGCCTGGCTTCCGCCATCGCGGACTACCGCGCGCAACTCGACCGCTTCGGGGCTGACTTTGAATCGTTGGTTAAAACTGGTTCCCTGGCTCGTGAACAAATCGAAGGAATCCTGCGGCACATCCATAGCAATGTGCTTCGTCGTGCTGCCAATCTGCTTGCCGCTTGCCGCAATCTCGATCCAAACGACTTCCAGGCTATCGCGCCAGTGGCCGTCGGTCTGCTCAAAATGCAATTGGTTCGATGCGATGCGCACCTGCAACTGAATCTCTCGGGATCCCGGCGCGTCAATTGGATCAGCTTTTATTTCCAGACCTAAGTCCGTTGATTCGAGCGGACTCCATTCCGCATCGGTCAACAGCTCGGCCTTTTGCGCGGCGGTTACCGGTGCGTCTGCGAGCGCGTAATATCCCAGACGATAACGCAGATGAACGCCAGGTTTGTCGGTTCGCACTTTAAGCTGGCGGAATTTTCCGTCCCAATTCGTGTTCGCCGGATAATAGCCCAGCACGTAGGTCACGCTCGAATCGTCAATCGCCTTACGCACTGCCCCCTGAATGTCATTCGTGTTGTAGAACGCACGGCCTCCCGTGCGCTCGGCGAACGTATTCATCGTGTCAAAATTATCCCGGGCCGGAAAAGAGCTCCCCATGTTCGCACGCATGGTGGCGAGGCCTCCCCGAGGTCCCGGCTTGTTAACTCCACTCGGATTTCCAATCAGCCCGCGCGCGTCTACGGGATAAACGGCGACGTCCGCGGTGTTTAGCGAACGCGCCGCATCCTCGATTTGATCTGTATATGAGGTGACGCCCGTAATTAGGCCGGTTGCTGGACCAGAGCCCGCGCCGGAACCTTTCTGCTCAGCTGCTTGAGGCGTGGGACCTTCGGCGGTGAGAATCTGGATTGGGAAGGCCCCGGAAACCCAGATCAGATTCTTCCGGCCCGGCAATCCTTTCAAGTGATCTGCGATCACCTTAATTGCCAGCGCCGTTCGCTCTACGCGGTCATTCATATAAAACTCGGCAACTCGTCCATTGGCCGCGTTCACGGATGCATTTAGATTCGCATCGCCCGTATCGGCTGCGCCTGGTTCACTGGCGCCGATTCTAAAATCATCGGCGTTCGTAACACCCTTCAGCGCTGTCATTAGAGACGCCGCATTGTCCGTGAAATCATGCAGGATCGTAAGTTTGTTTGTCAGCGAATATAACGCCACGCGATCCTGTGGCTGAATCTGGCTCAGGAATTTGTCAACCTGCTTTCGCGCGTACACCATGTCCTGCGACCGCGTGTTCCGCATATCCATCAGAATTACTGTCGCGCTCGTGGGCGCCCCGGCTTTTTGCTCAAAACGATTGGAAAAAATGTCCGGCGGAGGAGCGGTGGCTGCGGCCGTCGCCGACAGGGATTGAATGGACTGTTCGGCAAAATATTCAATCTTCTGCTCTTGGCCCTGGTCAAATACGTTGAAATCGTCTTTCGTAAGACCGGTCACGGGCTTGCCGTTGCCATTGTCCGCGATGACACTTATCTGTACCAGGCGCGTGAGCACGCGCAGGGCCGGAGGATTCTGCGTATCCTGCCTCTCTGTTTGCGTGGAAGAGGGGTTCGCTGTTTGGGATTGTGAAATTTCAGGAATCGCGATGATAACGCTTAAAATTGCCAGTGATGCGATGCCCAGTTTTGCCAGTATCGGATAGTGTCTCATACGTGAATAATTTACCTTTCTCGTCGCGCTTAGGCCACTAATTTTTCCGTCGAAGTAAGTGTTTACTGACAATCGAAAACAAGCCCGTGGGAGCCACACCCCATTTTGTACAACACGGAAGATTTGCCGGAGTTGCGCGGTACGGATATTATGTTTGTCCCGATGGAACGTGACTGTTTGACGCCCGAATC
>DASYNR010000399.1:0-2161 GCA_036008485.1 Candidatus Acidiferrales bacterium
CACTTCGTGATGCGCGCCTTCGCGAGCTTCGCGCGCGATTTTCACTCCGCCGTGATTGATGCGCGAAACTTGATCGCCAAGTCCCGAAGCGGTGAGCTTCAAACGGTTCGCGCCAAAAGTATTGGTCTCAATTAATTGCGCGCCCGCTTGAATGTAAGCGCGATGCACGCGAACAACCGCTTCGGGCTGCGAAGTGTTCAATTCCTCAAAACATCGTTGCGGCCCCACGGATTCGTGCAGCAGCGATCCCATCGCTCCATCGGCGATAAGGATGGCGTTCTTCAAGCGCGCGTTGAAATCTTCAATTCTCATTGGGAATGTAGAAACAGTTTACTAAGAAAAGTCAGCAAACTAAAATTTAGCGCATGGCCTCGGCCATTCCGGCGATGGTGCTCATCAAATCGTATTTTGTAAGGATGTCGTAATGTGAGTCGCCCATGTCCACAAAGACTGCGGGCGTTTCATGGCTCAGCAAATGCGTGACGCGTTCGACTGGCGCGTCTTTTTGCACAATGGGAAGCGCTTTGCCCATCACTTCGCGGATCACAAGTTTGCGTAAATCTTTTCCTTGCAGCGCAAGATTTAGGATTTGATCTTCAAAAATTGTGCCGACTGGAATTTTTTCCTCGAACACGGGAAGCTGGGAAATGTCCTGCTTCTGCATTGTATGCAGCGCATGGAAAACAGTTTGATCCGCGCGCGCGATAATTAATTCGCGCTCTTTTCCGTTTCTTCGTTTTGCAAGGACAATATCGGCCGCGCGCAAAGCAATTTCACTGTCAGCGTATCCGCGTTCGCTCATCCATTCGTCGCTATAAACTTTGCTGAGGTAGCGCATGCCAGTATCGGGAAGAAAGGCAACTACGAGATCGCCTTTCTTGCAACGCTTCGCAACTTTCAAGGCGGCGGAAATGCAGCCGCCTCCGGAACCTCCGGTGAATAGTCCTTCTTGTTTTACTAACCGGCGCGCCCAGACGAAACATTCTTCGTCATTAATTTGTTCGATGTCGTCCAGATATTTAAATTCCATAGTCGAAGGAAAAATATCTTCTCCGATACCTTCGACGACGTAGGTTGCAGCCTTGCCGACTTTTCCTGTTTTGAAAAATTCGTAGTAGAGAGAGCCGATTGGATCGGCGCCGATTATTTTTACGTTCGGATTTTTCTCTTTCAAATAGCGGCCAACTCCGCTGATGGTTCCGCCAGTTCCCATGCCGCAAACGAAGTGCGTGATTTTTCCTTCCGTGTCATTCCAAATTTCCGGGCCGGTGGTGAGGTAATGCGCCTCGGGGTTCATGGGATTTTCATATTGATTCGGATAATAGGAATTTGGAATTTCGCGTGCCAGTTTTTTCGCGACAGAATAATAACTGCGCGGATCTTCCGGCTCTACTGCTGTTGGGCAAACGATGACTTCGGCGCCGAGCGCTTTTAGAAGATCCACTTTTTCTTTGGACTGTTTATCGGTGATGGTGAAAACCATTTTGTATCCGCGCACCGCGGCGACGAGCGCCAAACCCATTCCAGTATTTCCGGAAGTGCCTTCGATAATTGTTCCGCCCGGTTTTAGCAGGCCGCGTTTTTCGGCGTCGTCAATCATGGTGATGCCGATGCGATCTTTCACCGAGCCGCCGGGATTCAAGTAGTCCACTTTCGCGTAAACTTCCGCGGTGATTCCGGCGGTGATACGGTTCAATCGGACCAGCGGCGTTTTGCCGATGGATTCGAGAATGTTTTTACACTTCATGCGCGTCAGTCCTATCTTCGTGGCCTGTCTTCTGCGAAATGCTCTGCATCATCCGTACCGCAATTCTGCGAGTCTAGCATGGCATCGCAGTCATCTCCACGGCGGCGCGAATGGAATTTGCGCACGCCGCAACTGTTCCGGTGGAGACGACGCCGCGATTCGCCGATGATGTTGTAAAATGCGCGCGGGGGAATTCGCCATGCACAGACGCACCAACTATTCGAGTGGAACGCCGTGGGAACCGATCGTGGGATATTCGCGCGCGGTGCGCGTCGGAGATGTGATTCACGTTTCCGGCACAACGGCTACGGGACCTGATGGAAAAATCGTCGGTGTTGGCGATGCTTACTGGCAAGCGGTGCAAACGATTCACAATATTGAAGCGGCGCTGGCGCAGGCGGGCGCAAGTTTGCG
>DASYNR010000400.1:0-2855 GCA_036008485.1 Candidatus Acidiferrales bacterium
GGAAATTCGTTCGCTTCCCTACCGGAAATATACGGAAGTGTTTGGACCGGACTCACGCGTTGCGCGAATGATCGAAGGATGCTTGGCCGATGGAATCACTTTCCGCCGCGAAGAGGTGGAATATACGACGCCTTCGCGCGAATTGCGCCAACTGGGCGTGACAATTTCTCCGATCACAAATAAGCCCGGTGAAGTTTCCGGAGCGCTTTGTTTGTTAAGCGATTTGACGGAACTTGCAGGACTGCAAAAACAGATTCAAATGAAGGAAAGCCTGGCGGCGCTGGGAGAGCTCTCAGCCGGCATCGCGCACGAATTCAAGAATGCGCTGGCCACGATTTCCGGTTACGCGCAAATGATTCGGAGCGAATCCGAAAAAGGAGATGTGTGGGAGAACGCCGACCGCATTTTGCATCAAACGCGCGCGATCACTCATGTGGTCACCGAGTTTTTGAAATTTGCGCGGCCGCTAAGTTTGGCGGCGGAAGATGTGCAACTCGCATCAATGGTCGAACGGCTCGCCACGGAAATTCGCGACGCGCATCCGGATGTGAACGTGACCGTAGAAGGAGATTTCACTGAAATTTCCGGCGACGAAGCGCTGCTACGTCAGGCCCTGCTAAACCTCGCGAGGAATGCGGCTGAAGCGGCGGCGGGACAAACATTTGGCGGCCGCGTCGCTCTGCACGGAAGCGTGGAACACGGGCCAAGCGGGCCATCGCAACGAATTTCAATCACCGATAACGGAGCGGGAATATCTTCGGAAAGTCTGCCGAAAATATTTGTGCCGTTCTACACGACCAAGGCTCAGGGCACCGGGCTCGGATTGGCAATCGTCCAGAAAATCGTGGTTCAGCACGGGGGATCGGTGGAAGCGCGCAACCTTTCCGAGGGCGGAGCCGAGTTTATCGTTTGGCTACCAGCGAGGCAGGTGTCCTTAGGTACAGTTGTTTCGACGGCGCAGCGTGTCTAAGCTTATAAGCGGATTGTGGACTGAGGGTCCATTCCAATTTGAGCGATTCGGCTCGTGCCGTTGAAAGGTTCCCTAAAATGAGAGTACGACTTGGAGTGATTATCGCGGGTGGTTTCCTGATGGGCAGCGCTTCCATCGGCGTGTGCGCGTGGCGATTGCCGATTGACGCTAAGCCCTTCATCCAGGAACAGACGCAGTCACAAACACAAGGCACTCAGCAGGATTCCGTGGCGGAAGCGGCGCGAAAAGCGCGCGAGAAAGCGAAAGCCAACGCCGCGCCTGCGAAAAAAACTTATACGAATGACAATGTTCCGGCGTTACGTGTAAACGAAATTTCAGTGCTTACGCCAAACCCGAATGCCGAAAAAGACGCCGCAGCTGACGCCTCGAAAACGGCCGAAGCGAAACCGGAACCGAAGAAGGATGAAGCCTATTGGCGGAAGCGATTTGCCGATGCGCGGCTAAAACTGGAACTTGCGCAGAAAGATCTGGACGTTTCGCAGCGCGAGTTGAATCTTTTGCAGACACAATATTACGCGGACCCGAATAAGGCACTGCAACAGCAACTGACGCGAGACGACATCAACGCGAAGACGGCGAAGGTGGACGAAAAGAAACAGCAAGTCGCAGATCTCACGCAGGCCATCGAAGATTTAAAGGACGAGTTGCGGCACTCTGGCGGCGAACCCGGATGGGCGAATCCACCGTCGTGGTAAAAGGCGGGCGAGTGATTAAATCGCTTCCCTTTTGCGTCGCGCTTGCTTCTTCCCTGACGAGTTTTCATGCCTGAAATTTTCAGATGACCGAATCAATCACCGCCGCTGCTACAAAACGCGCCGCAAAGAAAACCGGCGTCGAGCCGATTCTTCTTGTCGAGGACAAAAATGAATTGCGCGCGATGTTGCGCAAAGCTTTGGAGCGCGCGGGCTACGAAGTGGAAGATGTTGGCGACGGAACAACGGCGATCAATCGCATTCGCGCGCGCCGGTATTTGCTGGTGCTCACCGATTTAAAACTTCCCGGAAAATCTGGATTGGAAATCCTGCAGGAATCAAAACAGGTCGATCCAACAACTCCAGTAATTCTGATCACGGCTTACGGATCGATCGAAGAAGCTGTTACGGCGATGAAAGATGGCGCGTTTGATTTCGTGCAGAAACCGGTAGATCTGGAACATTTGACGCTGCTGGTCGGGCGCGCGGCGGGTCAGCAAGAATTGCTGCGCGAAAATTTATTGCTGCGCGAAGATTATGCTGCGCGATATGGATTTCCGCGCATCGTCGGCGATCACGCCAGCATGAAGGATGCGACGAGCCAGGCGCAGCGCGTGGCCGCAACGGATGCAACAGTCTTGCTGCTTGGACCCAGCGGAACCGGCAAAGAACTTTTCGCGCGGGCGATACATCATCTTTCGCCGCGGCGCGAACACTCTTTTGTTGCGTTGAATTGCGCGGCGATTCCTGAAGGACTGGTTGAGAACGAACTATTTGGCCATGAGCGCGGAGCGTATACCGGCGCGGGCTCACGAAAAATTGGGAAAATGGAATTGGCGCATCACGGAACTATTTTTCTGGATGAAATCGCGGAATTGCCGCTCAGCATTCAATCGAAATTATTGCGTGTTTTGGAAGAGCGATGTTTTGAACGCGTGGGCGGGACGCAGTTGATTGAAGTGGATGTGCGAATTTTGGCGGCAACGAACAAAGATCTGCGCACTGCCGTGGAAGAAAAAACATTCCGCGAAGATTTATTCTTCCGAATTTCCGCTGTGCCGATTACGATCCCGGCGCTTTCCGAACGCGGAGATGACATCTGGCTGTTGGCGGAATATTTTCTCGAAAAATTCCGGCGTGAATTTAAGAAGCCGGATTTGCGATTCACGAAG
>DASYNR010000401.1:0-13644 GCA_036008485.1 Candidatus Acidiferrales bacterium
ACTGCAGAGCGCACCGTCGTCATCGAAAGCGGCGTTTATCACGTTGAGATTTCCAACAAAGGCGCTGTCGCACGCAAATGGGTTCTCGAGAAATACACGGACGAAAGTACGCCTCCGAAAAAACTCGATCTCGTTCATCCAGAAGCTGCCGCGCAGTTTGGCGGATGGCCGCTCGCCGTTGTGTTGGACGATCCGAACCTCGAATCGCGCGCCAACGCAGGCCTATATGAAGTTAGCGTCACACCTGATCTGCCCGAACCAATCCAGGCGCCCGCTGAAGTCGATTTCACATGGAGCGACGGCCATCTTTCCGTCGTTAAGAAATTTAAATTCGATAACACTTACATCGCCAACGTTCACGTCAGCGTTGAGCTCGACGGACGTCCGGTTTCCGCCGCGCTCGCTTGGCGCGGAGGCTTTGGCGATCCCGGCGCGTTCCGTGGCCGCGGCAGTCAGGCCACGCAAGCGTTTTTCAGTCTCGGCGGAAAATTGGATCTTCTCGCCGCAGGCAAACTCGGCATCCCTAATAATCCCGGGCAGAAAAATATTCAGTCCGGTCCGCTGGATTTCGCCGGCATGGAAGATCAGTTTTTCGCGATGGCGTTTCTTCCGCCGCTGCAAACTGCCAACAGCTCTTCAGATCAACCTGCCGCGGTCGGCCAACTCGCCGCAGTTGGCCAGCCCGATGTAGTTGGCACGTCTATGACGCTCGTAGATTGGTCGGTCAGCCGACAGGTCGTAGACGGCAATAGCACCAGCACTGAATTAATTCCGGAAGTTGCCGCGGGTTCGTCCAAGGGTGGTCCTCTCAACGTACGACTTTTCGTCGGCCCCAAAAATCTCGACGAGCTGAAACAGATTCGTCCTCCGCTGAATGAGCTTGTGCAATTCGGCTGGCTCGCCATCATCGCCGAACCGCTCTTCTATTTGCTGCGCTGGACTCACAACTACATTCCGAATTACGGCTGGGCCATCGTCGCTCTTACCATCGCGCTGAATATGGTTCTTCTGCCCATGCGCATCAAGAGCACGCGCTCGATGCAAAAAATGCAGCGCGTCGGCCCGGAAGTGAAAGCAATTCAGGATCGCTACAAGAAATATTCGATGAAGGATCCGCGCAAAGCGAAAATGAATGAAGAAGTGATGGCCGTTTACAGCCGCGAAGGAATCAATCCGCTCGGCAGTTGCCTTCCCACGCTTTTGCAAATGCCCATCTGGTTCGCGCTGTACAGAATGTTGAATGTCACCATCGAATTGCGCCACGCGCCGTGGTTTGGCTGGCTGCAGGATCTTTCCTCAAAAGATCCGTATTACATTTTGCCGATTCTCATGTCCATTTCCATGTACGTCATGCAGAAAATGACGCCAACTCCAGCCGGAGACCCCGCGCAGCAGAAAATGATGGCGCTCATGCCCATCATGTTCGGCGGAATGTTCATCATTTTCCCGGTTTCCAGCGGTCTGGTGCTCTATATTTTTACCAGTAACTTGGTTAACATGGCTCAGCAGTATTTTTTGAACAAATCGAATCCATTGCCAATGCCCGCTCTGAAGGGGGCCAAGAAGTAAGAGTGAGTTCTTCGTAGGGGCGGGTCAGCTTGCGTTAATACCATCCCGCCCGATTTCAGAGTTGATCGCCACAGAGTCGAGCATTGCGCCACGAAACGCGAAGGCGCCACAAGGATTCTGCACACCATGCACCAACCTCATTCTCCCGTTCGCCGAGAAAGTACAGCTCGCGAAGGACTCCTGGATCGCAAAACCGTTCTCACCAGATTGCAAAATTGGCTCGATACGGTTATGCCCGCGACCGCTTTGAACGTCACTCACACAATTAAAGTCGAGCCGTTTCCCGCGTCCTCGCAGAAGGCTCGTGATGGAAATGCAGAACGCGATGGCAATGTCGCTCACGATATTCACGCGCCAAAATCCTCTTCGCGCGACGGCGCAACTTCGGCAGCGGCCGCGCGTGCTGCATCTGCCGAAAAGCCCGACGAATTTGAGCGCCCGGAAATCGTCGTAATTTTCGACGGTCCCGACAAAGAACTATTACTCGAGCGCGGCGCCGAACTTCTTCTCGCTCTCGAATACTTGGCGGTGCGCTCGTTGCGTCTCGAGCCGCCATTCTTCGATCGCATCCGTTTCGATTCCGGCGATTTCCGTTCGCTGCGCATCGCTGAACTAATGCTCTCGGCAAAAGTTGCCGCTCAGCGCGTTCGCGAAACGAAACAAGCGTTTCGCTTGAATCCCATGGCTCCACGCGAACGCCGAATAGTTCATCTCGCGCTAAAAGATCTCGCCGGAATTCGCACCATCAGCGAAGGCATCGGCGAAGAACGTCAGGTTGTAATCCTTCCCATTCCCGAACCAAGAAAATAATTTTCGCAATCGCGTCTGTAGGGGCGCTGCTTGCTGCGCCCTCATCCGAATATTTTTTTCCTTGGAAATTCAATCCGAAAACGCGAACGAACGCCGCGCTCTTAATCCAATCTACTTTTTCTTCCGCTCAACTGCTGCATGCAATTCTTCCAGCCAAACCAACTCTTCATTCGTCAATCCAGCGCGCGCCAAAAGTTCCGGCCGATTTCGCAAAGTTTTTTCCAGCGCCGCGCGTCGACGCCATCGGCGAATCTCTTCATGATTCCCGCCATTCAAAATTTCGGGAATCTCCCAATCACGAAACGCAGCCGGCCGCGTGTAATGCGGGCAATCTAAAATCCCCCCGCGTTCCGAATCCGCATTCGTACCAGCCGCAACCGACGCCAGCCACTCCGAAAATTCCGCGCCAACTATTTTTTCTTTCCGTTTTTTCGATGGCGTCACACTCTTGCCGCCATCTCCGTCCGCTCCCGTCGCAGCATCCAAATTTTCCACGCTGAAAGATTCGCGCACGGACGATGCTTCATTCCCCAGCGCGCCCGGCAGCAGACGCGTCACCGCATCCACAATCACGGCTGCCGGTAACTCGCCGCCGCTCAGCACAAAATCACCAATCGAAATTTCTTCCGTCGCCAAATGTTCCGCCACGCGCTCGTCAACACCCTCGTAGCGCCCGCAAATTAAAACAACACGTTCCAATTTGCTCAGCCGGCGCGCCACTTGCTCCGTAAACATTTTTCCCGAAGCAGAAAGCAGCACCACAGAAGTATTTGCCGCGGTGCTTACCGCCGCGGGTTTTTTGCTCAACGTCGAAACCGGCTTCACTCCTAAAATTGTTTCCACCGCCTCAAACAGCGGCTCCGGCTTCAGCACCATTCCTTCGCCGCCGCCAAATGGACGATCGTCCACCGTGCGATGCCGGTCGTGCGTATAATCACGCAAATCTTCAACGTGGACTTCCACTAATCCAGTCGCGCGCGCGCGCCGAAGAATGCCGTAGTCCAGCGGTCCATCAAAAAATTCCGAAAATATTGTGACAATATCAAAACGCATGGCAGGTTTTGTTTCTAGACTTTCGTTTTCTTCTTACTCGAATCGTGCCGATTCAAATCCCTCAATCCTTCCGGCATTACGACTTCAATTCTTCGCGCGCTTACATCAATCTTCCTGCAAATTTCCGTCGCCAGTGGAATCAGCACTTCTCCGTCCGGCGTATCCACTTCCAGCACCGGAGTTCCACCTTCCTGAACTCCGCGCACTAATCCCATTTTCGTTTGCCCGCCTTCACTATTAACTTCCCAAACTTCGCATCCCGCTAATTCCGAAATGTAATAACTTCCGGCCGGCAATTTCATGCGCTCTGAAAGCGGCACTTGCACTTCGAGCCCGCGAAACTTTTCTACGTCTTCAATGCGATCAACTCCGGCAAACTTAAACACCGCTTGTCCGCCGCGCGCAACGCTCAACCAGCAACGTTCCACAATTGCGTTCGCAGACGTTTCCGCGCTCGCATCCCAAAGCCAAACTTCGCGCAACTTCGTCAACCGCTCGGGAAAATCCGTCAATATTTCCGCGGCAATTTCGCCGCGAATCCCATGCGGACGCAGCAATCGCGCAAGTGTCAGCCGGTCGATTGGATCGGAGGGCACTACTCAAGAATTTCGAGCGTCAGGCGCTTCTTCATTTTCATTCCAGCCGCGCCCAAAATCGTACGGATAGACTTTGCCGTGCGTCCCTGCCGGCCAATAACTTTTCCCAGGTCGGCGGGATCCACCTTCAGTTCGAGCACGGTCACTTGCTCGCCTTCAACGGTGTTTACCACAACTGCTTCTGGTTTATCAACCAGCGCCTTAGCAATTATCTCAACAAGTTCTTTCATGACGCAGCCTCCTGCGCATGTCCCGCCCAGCCCGCTCTAACTTGTTTTCCTCGTGCGCCCTGCAATTTTTTTCCAAGTGGGCTAGAAATACAGTCTGCTGGGACTAGCTGGCAAGCCGTTTGCGTAACCACTCTGCTCCCGCGCATAAGCTTTCCATGCGATGGTCACGCAATTCGATCTAGGCGATCTTCTGGCCTTTGAAGAAACTTCTCACCGTATCGCTTGGTTGTGCTCCGCAGCCCAGCCAATATTTCACACGGTCCGCATCCAGCTTCACCAGCGCCGGCTTCTGCAACGGATCGTACGTTCCCACCACCTCCAGCGTTCTCCCGTTTCGCGGACGGCTCTTTTCAATCACCACCACGCGATAAAACGGTTTTTTCTTCTTGCCAATTCTCGCCAACCGAATAGACAGCACGCGAAGACACCTCCTCTTTCGCCCCCATTATAGACGCAAACCCGTTATTTAACCAAAAATTGTACGAAACGTGCTTCGCGTCTAGCGTTGCGTCTTTCGCAGGGGCCACCTTCTGGTCGACCTCTTGTTCCGCATCTCGAAAAACTGTGGGCGACCTGAAGGTGGCCCCTACGAATTACGATGCAGCCGAATCATCCGCCGTCGCGGAAATAATCTGGATACGTCCCACGGGGTGGCACGCGTAGCTCAGGGCGATTCGCAACCCTGAGGCATCTCGCCGCCAATTTACACCGCAACCGCCAAACCCAACAGCGAAGAACCGATCGACGTCCTACCGTTGCCAATTGAATTCTCGCCGAGGGCAGCAAGAACCCTCGCCCCTACGAAACGGGGCAAGCTACACGAACCGTCACCCGGTTCTCAACCTGAAAACCCGGGTTCGATTCTGGTCGAGGGTAACTATGTTGATACCCCACCCCCTCCCCCCTGTTTTGAGCATCAGTGTGAAAACAAAGGGGTTAGGCCGGTCGATCTCGGCATCAATATCAAAACAAAGGACTTATAAGTCGTTTGTTTTGATATTTTTGCGCGCTCTTCCGAAAACGGTGTTTCTGGAGCTCGGCAGGGACGGCGATTCCCAATTTGGGAAGCAGCAGCTCCCTCATCCCCTAGAATCGTTCGGGACGCGAGAGTCGCGATTTGAAGCTGGTCGTCCAAGTATGCGGTTCAGAGTAGCGCGCTGGGTATATGTTAGTCAAGTAAACTATGGTACTTGGTACCAAATAGTTGACGGAAAAGGCGTGCTGAAGAATTCGAATAAAAATCCGAGCACAATCTCACTCGACTACGCGACGAAGCTTCTGAATATTGGAACGGGGCTGATTCTGAGTCCTGAGAGCCTTTCTGGGAGCGCCAGAATTCTTTAGGGACTGATCGAAGCGGTGTCTGGCATCGTCGCGAGCTGCCGCATGGTCCGTGGCCCAGAGACACAGATTGTGCAGCAACGGAATGACACTTTTTCCCATCGGGGTCAGTTGATATTCGACGTGCGGCGGGATGACGTTGTGAACGTGCCTGTGAATTAATCCATCTCTTTCCAAGCCGCGCAAGGTTTGGGTCAATACTTTTGGAGAGACTTTGCGAATCGCGCGCTGAAGCTTATTCGCGCGAAGAGAATTGGGGGTCAAAAGGTGGAGAATAGTGACGCGCCACTTACTGCTGAGCAATTCGATAGCGTCGCGAGACTGCAGCGCTCGGGCGCCGATGGATGGAAGCCTAGCCATAAACACCGCCTAGCTGAAAAGAGTTCGTCCTATCGGACAAAGGTTAAACATCATAACCAAAAGTTTAGCTGCCAATCCACTTTACCGCGAGGTAAGTGACTTGCTTCGCGGTGCGTAGCGCGGCGCAAGGACGGGATGTTAGGAATGTTGAATGTTGAAAACGGTTGCTTTGTTCATCGGAATTTTATGGATCGCATTGCCGTGCGCCGCACAGGAAGTAGAAGGCAGCGGAAAGCCCGGCAGCGCGATATTTTCAAACGCCGATTATCTTGAGCTGAGCACGCCGCTCACAAATCGCGTGGGTGTAAATACGTACGGATTTTATCTGGGGAATGTCCGCGTAGGCATCGCACTGATTGAGGTTCCGGTATCGGTGCAGAAACACTTCACGGTGACGCCGAGCTACCTTTTCGTGAACGTGCCGCCAAGCGGGTTCACACTTCTAACGGGCGAACCGCTGGCTTTGAGCTACCAGGAAAGTCAGTTCCGCCTTGCAGGAACGCTTTTCACAACATTTCGCCATTTCACAATTTCTGAACGGAATATGTATGTACGGCGTTTCACGCCGACGGGCGACGTAAATCGCTATCGCAACAAGATCTATGTCTCACATCCACTTGCACTTGGTTCTTACAAGGTCAGTCCATTTATTTTCGATGAGGTGTATCACGATTTCCTGCCGCAAAAATGGCTGCGTCGCAATTGGATCGTTGCAGGCGTGGATATGCCAATCAACCGGTATCTAACATTTCAGCCGTCGTACATCCGGCAGGACGATTTATTCCTGCGAAGCATTAACTTCCTCGGCGTCGGGCTGATCATTAAGACCGACAGGCTATTCGGCCGCGCGAAATCGTCAGCCGAAGATTCTTCTTCCCGAGGAAGCGCTGGAGAAGCAACTGGCGCGAGCGCTGTTGAACTTGGCTTGCCCGGGCAGAATTAGCGTTCGTTTGGGAATAAATGTGCTGCTTCGCTGGTCATGGGAGCGAACGCGAGGCTGGTGCAAAGAGTCGGTTTAACAACAGTGAACAAGATGATGGAAGAAGAAATTTGCCGTCAAAATCCAAGGAGGACTCATGAGCCTAAAAGATCCAAACGCAGTGAACCCGAAGCACCGGAAACAAGTCGCCGTTGTGATTTCCAATCCGGCGATTTCCACGACGACAGGCTGGCCGGTCGGATTCTGGTGGAGTGAGTTGAGCCATCCATATTTTATTTTGACCGAAAAAGGCTACGAGATTGAAGTGTTCAGTCCGGCCGGCGGAAATTGCGAAGCCGATGCAATGAGCGATCCGCGCGATCCGAGCGATTATTCTTCCAGCGATTTGATAAGTATGGGATTCCTTTCTACACCGAAACTAGCCGCGCTCATTCACAACACCAAAAAGGCCGCCGATATAGATGTGAAGAAATTTGACGCGATTCTCGTCGCCGGCGGCCAGGGACCGATGTTTACATTCGAGAAAGCAACAGGGCTACAGAAAAAATTCGTTGAATTTTACGAAGCGGGAAAAATTGCCTGCGCGATGTGCCACGGAGTGGCGATTCTCCGCTATGCGAAGTTGAGCAATGGCGAGTACCTCGCAAAAGGCAAGACGGTGACGGGATTCGCCAACGTCGAAGAGGATTATGCCGACAACGCGGTGTGGAGCATGAATTTGCTTTCGCGAGACAAACACGTGATGCCGTGGCGAGTTGAAGATGAGATGAAGACGATTGGGGCGAATTACGTGCAATCCGGCTTGTGGCGGGGCTTCGCGATTCGAGACGGAAATTTGATTACCGGGCAGCAGAATTTCTCGGGCACGGAAACCGCCGAAGCGGTTGCAATTGCTTTGGGAGAATAATTCCAGATCTTCTGGACGAACAACGGAAGACTTTCCATCAGAAAGGAGATGCAATGCGAATCGCGGTAATCGGAACGGGACATGTTGGAGGAGCGCTGGGAACTGGCTGGGCGCGAGCCGGGCATGAGGTGATCTTTGGCGCGCGTAATCTTGAATCCAAGAGCGCGGAACGGCTAATTTCGCAAAGCGCCGGTAATGCCAAAACCGCGTCTGTGGCTGATGCCATTGCCAGTGCCGAAGTGATTGCTTTGGCGATTCCCTGGGCATCTGTACCGGATGCTCTGAAGACCATGGCTCCATTGCTAACGGGAAAGATTCTGATTGATTGCACCAATCCGGCGACGGAGTTTCCAGCAATAGATCACTCCGCGGGATCGGGAGGCGAGCAGGTTGCGCGGCTCGCCCCTGCCGCCCACGTGGTGAAGGCGTTCAATACAACAGGCTTCGAGAATATGCAGAATCCCAGGTACGGCGAAGGGGCGGTCACCATGTTCTATGCGGGAGACGATATGGAAGCAAAGAAAGTGGTGCACGGCCTCGCGAAGGATCTAGGGTTTGACCCGATTGATGCCGGAGGGCTTGCGAAGGCTCACGCATTGGAAATTATCGCATCATTTTGGGGTAATCTGGCGTACGGGCAGAAATTGGGCAGGGGCATCGCGTTCCGGCTGATGCGGAGGGCGGCCTAGGTTCCTGCCTGCGCAGGGAGCAGGGAGGGACGGCGTTGCGGTTGAGCGTAACGGGCTGGTCAAATCGCCCCAAATCAGCTACACTTGGCGACTGTTCCGACCGTGCAGGCCCTGCCTGAGTGGTCTTACTCAATACATCCTTAAGGACAACCGCCATGAGCATCGTGCTTGATAAGGTCAGTGAGCAGCAGCTACGCAAGGACTTGCCGGAATTCCGCGCCGGAGACACCGTGCGCGTCCACGTACGCCTGAAGGAAGGCGACAACAAAGAGCGCATCCAGCCCTATGAGGGCGTGGTGATTGCGCGGAATGGCAAGCAGGCGTCGGCATCGTTCACGGTGCGGCGTATTAGCTTCGGAATTGGAGTGGAGCGCATTTT
The DNA here is from genome assembly GCA_036008485.1 of Candidatus Acidiferrales bacterium. Classification (GTDB taxonomy): domain Bacteria; phylum Acidobacteriota; class Terriglobia; order Acidiferrales; family UBA7541; genus DASTCZ01. The sequence continues at coordinate 8,875 of DASYNR010000401.1, forward strand.
CCCGCTGCACTCGCCCATGATCAGCATTATTGAAGTGGTGCGGCGCGCCAAGGTACGCCGCGCAAAGCTGTATTACATTCGCGGGCGCAAGGGTAAGGCCGCGAGAATTCGTCCCGCGGATCGAGTGGAGCTGGGCGGCGGCGCAGTTCATGCGGGCACAGCGACGCACGCGACGGAAGCGTAGTAGCAAGATTTCGAGACGTGTGAAGAGTTTGTTGGGAACGCCAATCTCCGGATTGGCGTTTTTGTTTTAGGGACACCCGCCAATCAGGCGATCGGCGTTCCCGGGTGCGCGAGACGCGCAATTTCAAATTTCCGTTTCACGTTTTCCCCTGTAAATAAATTTTCCGCAGGACGGACAGATCTCATTTCGCGTTTCAATTTTCCGCGCAACCCTTCTAAATAAACTTCTGTTCTGACCTCTGTCTGCCGGAACTATTTCCGGATGATTGCCGTCCTTCTAACAGTACGTTTCCGTTAGGAGGAAAATATGAACTCAGCCCGGCGAATTAGAATTGTGATGTTGATGTCGATTATTTGCGGCGCGGTTTGTCTGCGCGCGTTTGCGCAGCAAGTTCCAGCAAAAGTTCAAAGCACCTCGGCGACGAAACCTGCAACCACAACTTCATCAACAGAAGCAAAACTACAGAAACTGCCTTTGCGGCGCGTGGTGCTTTACAAATCCGGGGTTGGATATTTCGAGCACGACGGACGCGTGCGCGGAAACGAGGACATTGATATTGATCTGACCAGCAGCCAGTTGGATGACGTGCTGAAGTCTCTGACCGCGCTGGATTTGAGCGGTGGAAGAATTACGGGCGCGAGTTACAACTCGCAGGATTCGGCGTCGCGTCAACTGGATTCGCTTCCGGTAAGCGTTGGCGAAGCGAAGACGCTGAAGGATTTGCTGGCGGAATTGCGTGGCGCGCGCTTGGAAGTGCACACAACTGCGGGCGCGTTCGCGGGACGATTGTTGAGTGTGGAAGAAGTGCAGCGCAGTGAGAACACCGTGCCCGTGAAACGCGATCAGGTTTCGTTGCTGGGCGATTCCGGCGAGATGCGATCGTTTATGTTGGACGCGTCGACGAGTTTGCGATTCGCTGACCGCGATTTGGAGCAGCAGTTGGCGCGCGCTCTCGGATTATTGGACTCAACTCATCAGGAAGACACTCGGCATTTGGTGTTGAGCACGACGGGAAATGGCGAGCGGCAAATCCGCGTGAGCTACATCAGCGAGGTTCCAGTGTGGAAGACGACGTATCGGATTGTGCTGCCGAGCGCGGCGAATCCGAGCAGTGCAAAACCGCTGCTGCAAGGTTGGGCAGTTGTGGACAACACCGTCGGCGAAGATTGGAATGACATCGAGTTGTCGCTGGCCGCCGGCGCGCCGCAATCCTTCATCCAACACATTTCTCAGCCCTATTACACCCAGCGCCCCGAAGTTCCCATGCCAAGCGGAGTTCTCCTAAGTCCCCAAACTCATGGCGAAACACTGACGACTGATGGCCAACCATCATACGGAAGACTTCCGTCAGCTCCTCCGCCAACTGGCGGGCGAGCTGGTGGCGGTTTCGGCGGTGCCGCGGTTGTCCGTGGAAGCGGTGGCGGCATCGGTAGTTTCCAAGCCGGCGTTGGCTCTGCTTACGGTGGGAGCCCTGGTTCCGCCGGTTCGAGCGACGCGCTTCTTGTCGGTGGCAACAGCGACGCCGGCGGAAAGTTGTTCGCAGCGGACGGCACCGAATTTAATATTTTAAATGCGGCGAAAAATATTAATGTGGCGCGGGGAAATAAACTTGGGGATTTATTTCAGTACACGCTGAAGGATCACGTTTCGATCCGTAAGAATGAATCGGCGCTAGTGCCGATTATTCAGACGGACATCGCGGCAGAAAAAGTTGCGCTATGGAATGCGGGTTTGGGAATGTCGCGTCCGCTGCGCGCACTCTGGATGACCAACTCAAGTTCGCTGGTGCTGGATGGCGGAAGTTTCAGCATTGTGGAAGGCGGCTCGTTCGCAGGCGAAGGACTTCTGGATCCGATTCAGCCGGGCGAAAAGCGTTTGATTAGTTATGCAGCGGATCTGGCGATGCAAGTGGTGGCGAAACCGGAAGGCACGCCGCAGAAAATTACGAACGTGCGAATTACGCGAGGAGTTTTGGTGCGTATCGTGGAATCGCGTCAACGCGAGGAGTACACAGTGCGCAATGAAGACACGGCTGCGCGCACATTAATTCTGGAACATCCTGTGCTTCCCGGCTGGACACTTTCGCCGAGCACGACTGCGATGCCGGAGGAGGAGTCGGCGACGGCTTATCGATTCCGAATTGAAGTGCCGTCAAAGGAAACGAAAACATTTACGGTGGAAGCAAGCAGAGCGGACACAACTCAATTTGCTTTGACCAACTTGAACCCGAGCACTCTTGAAGTGTTCATTAAGGGAAGCACGCTGACGCCCGAAATGGAGCAGGCGATGCGGCAAATTCTGGCGCAGAAGGATGCGATCGCAAAACTGGATGCGGACTTGAAGACAAAAGAATCGGCGATTACGGAAATCGTGCAGGATCAGGATCGTTTGCGCGAAAACATGAAGTCATTGAAAGGTACGCCGGAAGAAAAATCGCTGGCGCAGCGCTACACCGGTGAGCTGAACGATCAGGAAACGCAACTGGCGGAATTGCGCAAGGAGCATGCTGTGTTGCAAGCCAGTCGGAAGCAGGCGCAGCAGGAACTTGATTCAACGATTGAGAATTTGAATATTGGTGCGGTGGCGAAATAGAGGACGGGTGCGAGAAAAAAACATTCGTACCGGCCGTTAGATTGGAGGCGGGCGGGTCGCAGACCGGCCCCTAAAGGCGACGCGCGGACAATTTATTGGCGGCGTTGCGCGTTGTTGCGCTGTGCTAAAATTCTGCGTTGATGACACGTTACTGCTGCTCACGATATGAACGCGAAGCGCGTCAGCGCGGGTGGATGCGCGTTTGCGGCGTGGACGAAGTTGGGCGCGGATCACTATTCGGGCCGGTGGTGGCCGCGGCGGTGATATTGAATCCTCGGCGCCGAATTGTGGGATTGGATGACTCGAAAAAGTTGACGCACGACCGGCGCTCGGTTTTGGCGGAACGGATTAAGGAACACGCGCTGGATTTTAGCATCGCGCAAATTGATGCCGCGCGGATTGATGCGTGGAATATTTATCAGGCCAGCAAGCAAGCGATGATCGCGTGCATTACGGCGCTGACGATGTCGCCGGATTACTTGCTGATTGACGCAATGGAATTGGAGTTGCAGGTCGAGCAGAAATCGTTGATACATGGCGATGCGAGATCGGTGTCGATTGCGGCGGCTTCGATAATTGCGAAGGTGGAACGCGACCGCATGATGGAGGAATTTCATTTGACGTATCCGCAATACGGTTTGTGTCATAACCGGGGATATGCGACGCCGGATCATTTGGCGGCGCTGAAGGAACATGGGCCGAGTCCACTGCATCGATACTCGTTTGCGCCGGTGAGAAATTCGGCGACGTGGGTGGCCGGCGCTTCGCAGGTGCCGCTGCCGTTGCTGCAGATTGATGCCGAGAACCTGGAAGATTTCGACGATATCGAGAACTAGACAGTATTGAAAACTAAGACGCTTGACGAGAACTACCGTAGCAGAACCCCCAAAACCCTACTTGCCCGTTAGTACCAGTTACTCCCGCGCAACGCGCCCGCTTGGTTTCATTGCCGCGCTTTGGCGTGCGTGTTAGCGTGAAATTGCAGCTTTTTGGCCTGCACTCTACGCGTTGGCTACCCGCGAACTGCGGGTTGGCAGACCGCGCCTCAGGCAGTCAGGGCTGGACTGAAATAGTTGGAAGCAACCGAGAATGGCATACAGCAAAATTAAACACGTTGAAGCCGCGCAGAAACATCTGGGGCAGAATCGCGTGCCGCAGGCGATCGCGGAATATCAGCAAATTTTGAAGCACGAGCCCGGCGATCAGGTGACGCTGATGACGGTGGGCGATTTGTATGTGCGTCAGGGCGAAACATTTCAAGCGATCGATTATTTTGCGCGCCTGGCGCAAATATTTATTCGCGATGGATTTCTGACCAAGGCCATCGCCATTTACAAAAAAATTGCGAAGTTGGCGCCAGAAGAAATGAAGCCGCTGGAGCGGCTGGCGGAACTTTACGTTCAACAGGGCGTGCTGAGCGAAGCGCGGCCGATATTTTTGCAATTGGCGGAAGGTCATCTGAAGGCTGGCCGGCGCGAACCTGCTGCCGCTCTGCTGCGAAAACTTCTGGAAGCTGAGCCGGATAATTTGCGCGTGCAGTTGCGGCTGGCGGAAGTGCAGTTGGCGATGGGCCAGAATCAGGACGCGGCGCACACTTTGCTGGTCTGCGCGGAACGTCAATTGGTGAATCGCGATCCTGAAGAAGCTGTGAAATTGTGCGAACGCGCTGTGAAACTGGCGCCGGAAAATTTGTTGGCGCGGCTGTTGATGGCGCGCGCGCTTTCGGCGGCGGGACGTCGAAACGAAGCAGCGGAGTTGCTGGAATCCGTGCCGGATTTGGAATCGGGCAACGAAGCTTCCGCGCAACTGCTGGAAATTTATTTGCAGGAAGAAAATACAGAGCGCGCGGCGCAACTGGCGCGTCGAGTGCTCGCGCGCGATCCGAAGCACTACACGATGGCCGCAAAAGTTGTGATGATCATGACCGAACTGGGTCAGGCGGATAACTCGCTGCTTTTGCTGGATGAAATTCGCGGCACGATGGCGACGAATGA
>DASYNR010000402.1:0-4553 GCA_036008485.1 Candidatus Acidiferrales bacterium
AATAAATTTGTCCACTGAGGAAACAAATTCGTCATACAATTAGGGAACTACGGCGGAATCAGTTTATAGTATCCGCGTTGACGCCGCCACCCACCCCGTGGCACCGGGGGGCGTCCTTGCAGGAGAAGTGGAATGAGTCCGGCTCACTCACGCAGAAATTTCTTGAAGCTTGCTCCCGGAGCTATCGCGCTTTTTTCCATCGTGCAAACATCGCTTGCGCAGAACCCTCCTCAGGGGGGTGCAACTACCAATCCAACCAGTGCCAGACCGTCGGGCTCTGGTGGTGGCGGTGGAGGATTTGGCGGTGGTGGAAAGCCGCCTGGCCCAGCTGGACACGATGGCGACTTTCAACCCGGCCAACCCGATGGAATGCATAAGCACGAAAAGGTGGAGGTGCCGCGCAAACCCAGAAAAGATTTGGCGGCGGATCAGAAGAGCATGAGAGAGGACGTGCAACAGCTTGTGCGCAACACGCAGGAACTACAGAAGGCCATGGAAGGATTTGGAGCGAAGCAGCCGCTTTCCGCTGAGATGATCGGCAAGACGAAAGAAATTGAAAAGCTGGCGCACGATATTGCCGAGTTGGCAAAGGGCTAGATGCAAAGCGGCGGAAAGTCTGCCGCGGGACTAGCAGGGAGGGTCATCGTGGAAAAGAACCAATCTCGGCGCAATCTAATTAAATTTATTCCCGGCGCGCTCTTGATGTTGTGGGCCACTCGAGGAAATGCAGTCGCCCTTTCCGGCTCCGCGCCCGGCAGTCAGAATCCTCCAACGAACAATCCGCCGAATCCTCCATATCCGTTTGATAAGGACGGCGAATTGAAAGTGCACAATGAAATTCTCACGCCGGAACCAAAACCACCCGCGATGCCGGCGGCGCCGCGAAAAGATTTGAAGGCCGATGACAAGGACATCCACAAGCAGGTGGCGCTGCTCGCGCAATACGCAGATGATCTGAAAAAAGAAGTCGAGAAAATAGATTCCACAAAAGTGCTTTCCGTTGGCATGCTGCGCAAAACACAAAGTATCGAAAAATTAGCGCATCACATTGCCTCATTAGCATCGAGCTAAAGCGCCTCGCCCTTTCCTTTCGCCGCATCGACACCAGCATTTCGCCCGAAGTCTGTTCCTGCCAAATATTTTTGTCTTGCGCGCCGCCCTTCGCGGAGTTAGAAGGATGGTGCGTACTTACAGGGATTGCGCGATAAGTTTCCATCTTCATTTGCATACCGGGAGGATGACGTGAAAATGCGCCACGTATTTGTGCTGAGCTTAGTTGTGTTGCTGACTGCCGCGGTGTGCTCCGCGAAACCCATTCACATTCCGCGCACGCCGGATTATCACAACGGCAAAATTGTGTTCGGATATTTGGGCAGCATTTGGGTGGTGAATGAAGACGGCTCGAATCCGCGCCGCCTGACCGTTCATTCCGCTCACGACGAATTCCCGCGTTTTTCTCCTGATGGCAAGTGGATTGCGTTTTCTTCGGATCGCTACGGAAATAACGACGTCTTCGTGATTCCCGCCGAAGGGGGCGAAGCGAAGCAGCTCACATTTAATTCATCGCCGGATACGGTTGTTGGATGGACGCGCGATTCGCAGAATGTAATTTTCTCATCGCCACGCGGCACATCGTTTCCCGGTCAGGCAAATCTTTTTACAGTTTCTATCGGTGGCGGACTCGAGCGGATGATGGACACCGACGCAGGCTACTGGGGCAGCTATTCCGCCGATGGATCGAAATTCGCGTTCAATCGGCACGTGCCGATTTGGTGGCGGAAACATTATCGCGGTAGCGGCGCAACGGACCTGTGGGTGATGGACGTAAAGGCGAAAACCTACAAGAGAATTCTGGATACGGAAGTTGACGACCAGATGAAGCCCTACAATTCATGGCCGCAGTACGCCGCGAATAACACAATTTATTTTGTTTCCGATCGCGATGTGATGGCCAAAGCCGGCGATCCGAAGGTTTGGAAATCCACTTACAACATTTACAAAATTTCCGATACCGGTGGCGCTCCGACCCAGGTGACGCATTTCACGGACGGCTCGCTATTTTTCCCGTCTATTTCCTCTGACGGCAAAGTAATTGTGTTCGAGGAAAATTTTGGCTTGTGGAAGTTGGATGTGGCAACTGGAAAGCCTTCTGAGGTGAAAATTGATATTTCCGCGGACGACAAGACAAATAATTTTCGCGTCCTCACTGTAAATGGCGAAACGGATAGCTACGATTTGTCGCCTTCCACGCAGCGCGCGGTGATTTCCACGCACGGCGAAGTTTATACGGTTGCGACGGATCGCGGCGACGTCACTCGCGTAACGAACAGCTATTTCCGCGATACGGATCCCGCCTGGTCCGCCGATGGCAAATGGATCGCCTACGTGAGCGATCAAACCGGGCGGCCCGAAGTTTGGGTGGCGACGCCTGATGGCGAACACGCTAAAAAACTTTCCGATGCAGATTCCGAAAAACTAACTTTGAACTGGATGCCCGATTCCAAATCGCTCCTGTACACAACTTCAGATCACAAGCTGAACATAGTGAATGTGGAATCCGGTCAAATGAAGACGCTCGCTACCAATGAATCTAGTGGCATTACCGGCGTTACCGTTTCGCCGGATGGCGCGTGGATCGCTTTCTCGAAAGCGGATCGCGATTTCCGCCAGCACGTTTATTTTCTGGCAGCAAGCGGAGGCGAAGCGCACGAGTTGCCCGACGCTTTGCAATTCGCCAGCTTCGATCCGCGTTTCACTGCGGACGGCAAAAAACTAATTTTCCTCGGCGGATACGTTCAGGCAGGTTCCGCAACGCTTCGCACCAACGTTGCCGCGATTTACAGCGTTATCCTCTCAAAGGAAGACACCGATTCAATGAGCCGTGACATTGATAGCGAAGATCAGGCGCGCGCGATGGCTGCTGCGAACGGCGCGGGACGCGGTGGACGCGGCGCTGGCGCGAGCGCGGCGCCGGCAAATGCCGAAACGAAAATCGATTTCGACGGCATGGAACATCGCATCACTCAGATCACGCACTTGACCGAAAATATTTCTGCTGTAGCTCCGTCTCCGGATAGCCGCAGCTATGCTTTTGTTTCCACGGTGGATGTTGATGGCCGCGCAGCTTCCACGCTTTATGTAATTCAGGCTGACGGCTCGCAGCAACGCCGCCTGTACCAAGCCGGCGCCGTTACGGAAGACGAGAACGCGCCTCCTGCTGCAGCTCCAGCTGCGGGCGGAATATCGAGTCTGCAGTTTTCGCGCGACGGCGCAAATCTCTTCTTTATGGAACGCAATGGCATTTGGGCGATTCGCGTTGCACCAGCCGGTGCGGGAGCAGCGCCCGCCGCGGGAAGTGCTGAGGGCGCGGGCGGAAGGCGTCGAGTGAATTTCACAGTTCGCGTGGAAGTGGACGAGCACGCCGAGCGCAAGCAAATCTTTGAGGAAGCCTGGCGCACGCTGAAATATCGCTTCTACGACGCCGACATGAATCACGTCGATTGGGCGCACTACAAGCAAGTTTACGAAGCGCTGCTTGACGACGTGGGCGATCGTCAGGAATTGCAGAACGTTACATTGCAAATGATTGGCGAGCTAAACGCGTCGCACACCGGAATGAGCGGCGGCGGTGAACCAAATCGCGAAGGATTGCAGACGCGCTATCCTGGATTTGAAATTGTTCCCGACGCGTCGGGCTTTTACAAAGTCACCACGATTTACAAAGGTGGCCCGGCGGATCATGACTTCGCAAAAATCGCGTCCGGTAATTACATTATTTCCGTTAACGGAACACCGCTTCATTCCGGCGACAATTACTGGAAGCTTTACGGTATGGCTCCCGGACGGAAATTTGAGTTCATGGTGAATTCAAAGCCTGCCGCCGATGGCGCGTGGTCAATTCACATCACCCCAGTAAACGCCGGCGCGAACACAACCCTTCAATATGAGAAGTGGGTGGCGGACCGCAAGGCCATGGTCGAAAAAATGTCCAACGGCGAAATTGGATATCTCCACATTCGCGCGATGAATGCTCCTTCGCTCGCGCAATTCGAAAAAGATCTCGCCGATAATCATTTCAAGAAAGCGATCATCATCGACCAGCGCTTTAACGGCGGTGGTGGAATCGATCAGGAGCTGCTCGCGATTCTGGAGCAGCATCAATATCAGTACACGCGCCTGCGGGATTCCACTTACGTTACTCGCCCGGAGCGCGCCTACTTCGGCCCGATCGTCGTGATGGAAAATGAACGCTCTTTCAGCGATGCCGAAGTTTTTCCGGACGGCATTCGCCGTCTCGGCCTCGGCAAAATCGTCGGCGTAAATAGCAACAGCTCCGTCATCGGCACCGGCGCATTTCGTCTGATTGATGGCGAAATGGTGCGCACGCCGGCCACTGGTCTGTGGGACGTGGAAGGCTACAACCTGGAAAATTACGGCGTGCCAACCGACTATTGGGTGGATAACACGCCTCCGGATGATTTGGCCGGACGCGACGCGCAACTCGAAAAAGCAGTTGAAGTGTTGAAGGCGGAGTTAGTGAAGAATCCGCCGAA
>DASYNR010000403.1:0-7543 GCA_036008485.1 Candidatus Acidiferrales bacterium
GCGCGGAGAAACAATCCGCACTTTCAATCGCCCGGCTTCTTGCATCGGCAACCACGTAGCAAAGTGAGCAGGAAATTCGCCACGCGCAATCAGCACTTCGTCGCCCGGTTTCCAATCCACTCCTTGTGCAACGGCTGCCAGTCCGGTGCTCGCGCCCGTGGTCAGCGCGATTTCCGTCGGATGCGCGCCAATCATTTCCGCCAGCAATTGACGCACGCGGCCCGTTAACTCAAACTGAAGTGAGTCCGGCATTTTGTGCGGATATTTTTTCCATTCGATGGATGCTTGCGCGGCGCGAACTGCAACTTTCGGCAGCGCCGCTTGTCCCGCCGTATTCATGTATGCGACGTCTTCAAACTCAAACCATTCGGAGCGCCAGTCCGTCTTCGCAGTAACCTGTTCGGTTTTCATTTAGATTCTCCGCGCACAGCCTCATCCAAACTGGAATTGTCCTTCAATACAGCCGCTACACAACGCCCAAAATGGCATGAACCAATTTGGTTTGCGTGCATCACAAAATTCAATGCGCGTCACGTCTCAGAAATGTTCGCGCAATTGCTTGAAATGCGAAATCACCAATAATCGTCCAACGCCGCTCTGCAATTCTTCGTGTTCCAATTCCCAAGTGGAATGATGTGGAATAAAAACCGCGTTCAGTCCGGCCTTCAGCGCCGGATTTATATCGCTGCGCGGGCTATTTCCCACCATCCATCCGTGCGATTTCACAATGCGGTGCTGATCCACAAGTCCCGCATAAGTTTTCGCATCTTTCTCCGCCACAATTTCAATCGCCGCGAAAAATCTTTGCAGGCCGGATTTTTCTACTTTTGCCGCCTGCTCCGCCTCGTGTCCTTTTGTAAAAAGTATCAGCCGATGTTTTCCAGCCAGATAGTCGAGTGTGTCCGGCACGCCATCTACAAGCTGTGGCTGTGTTTGTTCCAGTTCTGCGACGAGCGCGCGAATCTGCTCAATGGTTTTTCGTTGCGCCATCTGTCCGGCTAGTTTGCAGTAAGTGTCCTCCAGCGAACGACAAAAACTTTTCGCGCCGTATCCGTGTTGGCGAATATTAATCCGCTCCGTCTCATTCAAAATCCGCCGCGAATAATCGCGCGAATATCCCAGCGGTTCGGTCAAGGCAAGAAAATCCTCAATCGTCTTCTCAAAGAAGACGTTGTTCTCCCAGAGCGTGTCGTCCGCATCAATTAGAATTGTCAGCCGGGCCATAAGGTCACAATTTTCGCAAGGGCATTAACTAATCTTACGGATTCTTCGGCGTTCCCACCGCAAGCTTTTCCAGAATTTCCCGCGCGATGCGCTGCGATTCGCCGTAATGCGAAAGATAATTTTGAAACTCGCGGTTAATTTCTGTCGCCTGATCAAGCTCAAGTTTGATGCGCAGAATCATATCGCGCATGCGCACCGGATGCGGCAGCGTCGCATCTTCCGTCAATTCTTCCAGTGCAATCTTCGGATCGAATCGGTCCATAAAATCCTCCATGCGCGCGTCACCATATTTCTGACGCCACTCGCCGCTCAGCGAAATATCGTCCATCAGTATTCTACTGCGAATTGGAAATAACTTCAGGCAGGTGCAGCAAATCCGTGTGATTTAAGACTGCGGAAGAAATTCGTATCGCTCAATCTGCGCGGCGACGCCCGTTCGCCCCTCAAGCGGTTCCACGCGCACCACAAGGCCCGTGCAATGTATGTGAACATCAGTGGCCAGCGTGATTTGCTTCGGAAGTGTAAGCACAAATTCGATCTGGGAGCCGACTTCTACGCCGCTATCCGTCATGAAATAAAGTCCACGGAAGCTGACGTCTCGAGTTTCGGCCGGAATTTCGCCACTCTTCGCTCCTGCTTTGCGAAGCGTCATCGGCAAAGCCATGGTGAATCGCCGCGAGACCCGGCGCTCTGCTCCAGTTTCCAATCTGCCTCCCAAGGGGTGTTTAATGCACCTCACGCTAGCATCGAAGTCCTGAAATCGCAATTAGAAAGCTGCGCAGATTCTGCGCGAATGGTATAACGGAATGCAGGGCAGTATGCAGCATCCTTCCGCGATGCCTTTGACGATTTCAAATTTAGCGGCCCCAGAAATTCCGCCGCGAGAACGCCGCCACCGGCCTCGCGTTCTTTTGGAATTGCCCGTACGAGTTCGCTGGCTCGGCCCGTTTGGTCTTGAAACGGAAATCACGCAGTCGCGAAACGTCAGCCGCGGCGGCTTGCTCGTCTCCAGCGTCTGCACGCGGCAAACAGGTTCACTTCTCTGGGCAACATTTCCATACGATCCCGCAGTCGCGTTCACCGAATCGGAAACGCCGGGCAAAGTGGTCCGATGCGCGGAGAGCTTCGCCGTTCGCAACGCTCCCGCTAACGTAATCGCGATTTCGTTTCATCACTCCGATTTGAATTCGCAGGCCGATGCGCTCGTACAAAATAATTCTTCCCGCCGCGCGGGCCGGAACGATCGCAGACATCACGCGCGCATCGAGCTGGCATTTTTAATTCGCGTTGAACGCAGCGGACGAGATTCAAATTTGCCGCCACAGGAAATCGAATCTTCCCAATGGCCCGAAGAAACGATGACGGTAGAAGTTTCGCCGGTCGGAATGCTTTTCTGCACTCTCCGGATTTATGAAGTCGGCGAGCATCTTATGATTGCTGCGCAGCCCGGACGGAAACTCTCCGTCGGCGAGCGCCGCGCCCGCGTCGTTCGCATCGCGCGCCCATTCGCAGACTCACCTTTGTCACACGTGGCCGTAGAATTTCTTTCTTGAGCGGCGCACACACGTTACAATTTGTTCGCGCAAATGCCGGAATCCATCCATCGCAGCGTTTTCATCGAAGGCCCTGCTGGCCGTCTTGAGGGATTGTTCTGGGATGCTTCGCACGTTCATTTGGCGCAGGCTGAACCGCCAATCGCTGCCGTCGTGTGCCATCCGCATCCGCTTTTCGGCGGCAGCATGCACAATAAAGTTGTCTATCAAGTTGCGCGCACACTTGATCGTCTCGGCGTGCCGTCTCTGAGATTTAATTTTCGCGGCGTCGGATTAAGCGCCGGCACGCACGACCGTGGGCATGGTGAACAGGACGATGTGCGCGCCGCGTTAAATTATATGGCCCGTGAATTTCCTGAAATTCCGGTGCTGATTGCAGGTTTCAGTTTTGGATGCTGGGTCGGATTGCGCGTTGGCAGCGAACATTCGCGGGTGACCGAACTCGTCGGCGTGGGTCCACCGGTTGGCAATTCAAATTTTTCTTATCTCGCAAAAACTGACAAGCCGAGAATATTTATTCTCGGAGAAAAGGATCAGTACGGCTCGCCGGAGCAACTAGAAGAATTAATTGAGACATTTCCGGAAGCCACACAACGCGTTACGCAAACTGTAATCGTTCCCGGCGCGAATCATTTTTTTGTTGGACAATTAAATGAAGTTGATGCAGCGCTTACATCCTGGTTGGTCGAGCGGCATCCCGCACTCGTCGCGAAAAAGTAACGCTACGCCGTCTCTCCGCGTGAAAATAATTTCGCAAACTGTTCTTCCGTCATCAGCGGCACATCGAACAATCGTGCGTTCACGCGCACATGTTCCGCGTTTCGCATGCCGACGAGCGCCGAAGTCATTCCCGGCAGTGAACGCACAAATTGCAAAGCGCGCTGCGCGTCATCTTCCAATCCGATTGCCGTAGCGATGAACGGTGGCAACCGTTTCGCCATGCGTCCCTGCAGAAGGGAAGCGCTCGCAATAATCTGTATATTTAAAGTATCCGCCGATTCCACAATCGTAGTTTGTTTTCCGTCCACATCTTGATTCTGCAACGTCAGCGCTTCCGTCATTCCTAAATTCACGGGCAATTGCACGTATCGAAAATGATGCGCGTCGCCGGCAATTTCGCGAGCGACGGATTCAATCGCCGCGAGCGAAAGATGTTCCGGCGATCCTTGCGGCACGCGAAATCCATTCCACGTTGCCATTCCATAGGCGCGAATTTTTCCAGCGCCAACCATTGTTTCCAGCCACGCAAAGGCCGCGCCCAATCGCGCCAGAAAATCTCCAAGTGGAATTTCCGCAAGTTGCGTTTCCGGGTTGTGCAGATAAAAAACGTCCACGCATTCGACGCCCATATTTTTCAAACTGCGTTCCAATTGATCCGCCAAATATTTCGGCGCCATCGCATGGCAGCCCGCCGCAATTTCGTCCGCCTTCAAAATCCCTGCCTCGATAAATTCCTTGCGGAAATATTCCGCGGGATCGGCCGGAATTGAACCATCCGGCGTCAAATATCCCGCCTTCGTGCACAGCAAAATTTCCTCGCGCGCATATTCGCGCCGCGCCAATTCCTTTAATGCCGCGCCGATACTTCGCTCGCTGCGTTGCAGCCGATAATTAATTGCGGTGTCCACAACATTAAATCCGGATTCCACGGCCGCAATTACCGCTTCCGTGTATGCAGCGTCCGTTTCTTCATCGGCGTTGCCGAGATATGTTCCGATGCCTAGAGTGGAAACTGTTAAATGTTGCGCGGTTAACGGCGCGCGATCTTCGGGATGTTCGGCGGAAGTTTGCGATGCGGTTCCTTGCGCGCCAATCGCGGCGGCCGGATCGGGAATCGAACGAAAACGTCCGGTCGATGTGCGCCCGGCAAATCGTTGCGCGTATTTTGAAGTGCCTTCAGAAGTTGCGTATGGATTCATAGTGTGTGCACAAGTATAGCAGTCGCGCGAAATTCAACTCATTCCTTCTTTTCAGCGCTGGGATCGCCAGCCTCGCCGGTTGTTTTTCCAGCGAGGACTCTTCCGCAGGCGCGAATCAATCTTCGATAGGGCCAGTCTCCATCGCGATAGAAAATTTCTCCGGCTCGCGGTTTGGAATAGAACCATCGTGCGAGCAGCGCCAAATGATCCGCCAATGGCTCCGCTGGAATTCTTGCGGCGGGTGATGATTCTGTAACTGTGCCACCCAATCTTTCGCGAAGAGATTCTTCAACCGAGCCCGGCTTCGACGTTTGCGTGAACCGGAGTGCAAAAAAATCGGCGATTCTTCCGCCGCGCACAACGAAAACTTGTACCGATTCAGCGGCAACCGCTCGTTGCAAAATCACCGCGTCCAACTCTTCGATTTTCCGCGCCACTTCAGGCAGTCCGCGCAAAACTTCCGATACTTTTTCTAATCGCTTATGCAACGCTGCCGCGCGTTCAAAATCGAGCGCTGCGCTTGCTGCTTCGCGTTCGGTTTCCAATTCGGCGGAAAGCGATTCACCTGAGCTTGAAAGAAAATTCACCACGCGTTCTGTTTCATGCGCGTATTCTTCGGCTGTGCATCCGGCAAAACATGGAGCCAGACACATTTTCATTTCCGAATAGATGCATCCGGGAAAAGTGGGATCGCGGCGGATTTTAATTTGGCATCGGCGAATCTTGAACAAATTTAGGAACTCCGAAGAAAACGCGTCGGCCGCGCGACGAGAAGGGAATGGGCCGAAATAAAATCCGCCGGCTGGTATTCGATTTTCATCGGTGCGAATTCTTCGCGTTACGTAGCATCGCGGATATGCATTCGTCAGATTTATTTTCAGGAGCGCGGGCGATCGCATTCGCAATCGCTGGTGATATCCGCGCGGATCTAATTCGCGCGCCGCTAGCCACATCACGATGCTTTGTTCAAAAGGCGATCCGGTGATTCGATATCGCACCGCGCCCGCAAAATCGCGGAGGTGAAGGCGACGAGCTTCTGCGGGATCGTCTGCGTCATTTCGTGAGGCCAGCAAACGCTTCATGCGCGCGCGGAGATCTGACGTGCGGATTAAATATGGACGCCCGTCTGCAAAATCTGCGCGGGGCTCGATGCGAACGACCGCTGGCGACGACGGCAGTGCTGCGAAAAAATCGGCGTCGCGCGTTGCGTCAAATTCCGCGAGGGAGTTCAAGTCCAGCATGATGGGAAGAATACACTGGTGGCGGAAAGTCTTCTAATTGGTATCGGCGGGTCGGGATGGATGCGCACTTGGCACAGGCTGAAGCCTTTGCTACTTAAGTCCTTTATTAGCACACACATCGACCACAGAACGCTGTAAGTGCTTTATTAGCACACACATCGCAAAAACAGGGGGGTGGGGGGTGCGGCTTTTTGCAAGAATGGGGTCCTTGGAGCGATGGGCAGCATTTGGCTAAGCATAAGGAAACAAAGTAGATATGGGGACGGACCGGCAAGTTTGGTTGCCGAAAGTGCCCGGCATATTGAAAAACAGTGAGTGCAAATTAGTACGACTTCAGCACCCAAGCGGCGATTACCAGCCTTTGAATTTCGCTGGTGCCTTCATAAATTTCGGTGATGCGCGCGTCGCGATACATTCTTTCTACCGGATATTCGCGGCTGTAGCCGTAGCCGCCGTGGACTTGAATGGCTTTGTGCGTTACGCGCGTGGACATTTCGCTGGCGAATAATTTTGCGATCGCGGCGTCCATGGAAAACCTTCCGCCGGTGTCTTGTTTCCATGCGGCTTTGCGGATCAGCATTCGCGCTGCGTCAATTTCCGTTGCCATATCGGCCAGCATGAATTGGATTGCCTGGAAATTTGAAATGGGATGTCCGAATGCCATGCGCTGTTGCGAATAACTCAGCGCCTGCTCGAATGCGCCTTGCGCAATTCCGCAGGCTTGTGCGGCAATTCCGATTCGTCCGCCGTCCAGAGTTGAAAGCGCAACCTTATACCCTTCGCCTTCCACGCCGATGCGGTTCGCAACCGGCACTTCGCAATCGGTGAACGAAAGTTCCACGCAAGCGGTCGCGTTAATTCCCAATTTCTTTTCTTCTTTTCCGACGGCGAATCCCGGCGTTCCGCGTTCTACGACCAGCGCGGTGATTCCTTTTTCGCCTTTCGCGGGTTCGGTATTCACGTAGACAATCGCCGCGTCCGCCGCGCCGCCATTCGTGATCCACGCTTTTGTGCCGTTCAAAATATATTTGTCGCCCTTCAGGACTGCTTTGGTTTGCAATGCCGCGGCGTTTGATCCGGCTTGCGGCTCTGTGAGCGCGTAGCATCCAATCTTTTCCCCGCGCGAAAATGGCAGCAGAAACTTTTTCTTCTGCTCAGGAGTTCCAAAGCGGTGAATCGGATCGCAGTACAGCGAATTCTGCACGGAAAGAATTACGCCTGTGGAAGCACAAACGCGCGAAATCTCCTCGATCACGATCGAGTAAGCTACGTGATCGAAACCCGCGCCGCCTTCTTCTTCAGGGATTGCAACGCCGGTTAGTCCCAGCTCCGCAGCTTTGCGAAAAGTTTCGCGCGGAAATTTTCCTGTCTCGTCAATCTCGCGCGCTAAGGGCTTCACTTCAGAATTTGCAAACTCGCGCACCGTCTGCTGCAGCAGCTTCTGCTCTTCATTCAGTTCCAGATCCACAGACTCTCCCTCTCGCACTTCTCAATATGATTGGACAGCTTGCCCGATTCCATTCGGAATATTTTGCGGCGCCAACATTCTACAGTGCGGGGCGAGTTGTGTCAGCTTTGATGCGAGCACGCGTCATCATTCCTGATG
>DASYNR010000404.1:0-23993 GCA_036008485.1 Candidatus Acidiferrales bacterium
CTGCTTTCATTTTTGTTGCCGCATCCATTGGAGCTAATTCCCAGAAGAATTGCTAGAGACAACGCGAAGTGTATTTGTGCGCGAACTGTTTTCATGAAGTGGCTCCTGAGAGTGCACAATTCCAATTCAAAATGTGCAGCCGGAATAATATTTTCTCAACCAGCGGCGAAGTGATTTGTACACTGGCGCGCGATTGTTATGCAATTGCAGTTCGAGCTGTGCGTGAGAATAATCTCCTACAGACGATAGTAGACGCATCGATGCGAAACGTGGATTTGTGGAGCGGCTTCTGCCACGCGCGGACATCTGTTACATTGGATGGACTGAAACGGAGAGGTGTCCGAGCGGTTTAAGGAGCACGCTTGGAAAGCGTGTGTAGGGGAAACTCTACCGTGGGTTCGAATCCCACCCTCTCCGCCAGAAATTTTTATCACTTGATTGATGAAATTCCGAATCCGCGAAAAAATTCACTGAAATATTTCCCTCACCGCTTTCTCTTGACACTCCTCAAAAATTTCCGTATTCTCGTTTTGTAAAACTCAAGCCGCAAGGTCCTGAGTTTTCATGCAGAGTAGCCGAGGGAACAGGCCCTACGACGCTACGGCAACCGGTGGAGCAACAAGCTCTTCATCCGGTGCCAATTCCTGCCCCGAGTCGCGGGGGGACATGGGAATTTAGGCGTTATTTCCTAATACTCTCACCCCAGACTTGAAGGACCGACAGCGCGTTGCGTTGATGCATTCGTGCATTCCCGCCATACGTTGCCGGTATTCCTTCATCCGCAAATTAAAGGCTCGGGCGTCCATGAGGACTTCGATGACCGAACTTTTTCAATTGCGATGCCGCGAATGCGGACGATTGTGGGGAAATATTCCGCGGTCTTATTGCGAAGAGTGTTTGGCGCCGCTGGAAATTACGTATGAGTATGCGGCGTTGCGCGGACGCGTTACGCGGGAAAGTATTGAGGCGCGGCCGGGGAACTTGTGGCGCTATCGGGATTTGCTGCCGCTGCCGGAAAATTTTGAATCGGATTTGCCGACTGGATTTACGCCGCTGGTTCAAGCGCGTCGTTTGGGCACGCGGCTGGGCGGCGCTGATGTTTACATTAAGAATGATGCCGTCTGCTTTCCTTCGCTTTCATTTAAGGATCGCGTGGTAGCCGTGGCGCTCGCAGCGGCGAAGCGATTTGAGTTCAAGGTGATCAGTTGCTCTTCTACGGGAAATCTTGCAAATGCCGTGGCGGCGCAGTCGGCGCGCGAAGGTTTGCAGGCGTGCATATTTGTTCCCGCGGATTTGGAAGCGGCGAAAATTCTGAACACGCAGGTCTATGGCGCGCGGCTGATTCGAATTGCAGGGAATTATGACCAAGTGAATCGGTTGTGCTCGCAGATTGCGGACGCGTATCCGTGGGGATTTGTGAATGTGAACCTGCGTCCCTACTATGCGGAAGGATCGAAGACGGTTGGATTTGAAATTGCGGAACAGCTCGGATGGCGATTGCCGGACAACGTGGTGGTGCCGATGGCCGGTGGCGCGCTGATTGGAAAAATTATCAAAGCGTTTCGCGAATTGACCGATTTGGGACTAGTCGAAGCGAAGCCGGTGAAATTTTTTGGCGCACAGGCTACGGGATGTTCGCCAATTTCCGACGCAGTCAAGAACGGTAAGAAAGAATTTGATCCGCAGAAGCCGAACACGATCGCGCGTTCGCTAGCAATTGGAAATCCCGCGGATGGGAATTACGCGAGTGCGGCGATCTTGAAGTCCGGCGGATGGTCGGAAGACGTAAGCGATCCGGAAGTTGTTGCGGCGATCGAGTTGCTTGCGGAAACGGAAGGAATTTTCGGTGAGACGGCTGGCGGGGTGACGTTAGGAGTCACGCAGAAATTAATTTCGCAGGGACGAATACTTCCGGGCGAGACGACTGTCATTTGCAATACCGGCAATGGATTGAAGACGACGGACGCGCTTGTTGGTCGTTTTGAATTGAGCGAGCCGATACTGCCGCGGCTTGTGGATTTCGAGCGGGCGATGGAAGGCGCTTATGCGAATGCGAACGCTGCCGAGAAAACTGCTGTGGCTGGGAGATGAGCGTGACTGGGATAGAAGTACGTGTTCCGGCAACTTCGGCGAACCTGGGCTGCGCATTTGATTGCGCCGCGCTGGCCGTGAACCGGTATCTGCGCGCGCGCGTAAGCGTAAGCGGCGAAGCCGGAATTGAATTCATCTACAAAGGGGTCCATCCGGAGCGAATTTCGTCGGACAAACCTAATCTTCTGACGCGGGCAATTCAGCGATTTGCGGATTCGCGCGGAAAGAATCTTCCCGCTCTTCGCGTGGACGTGGAGAGTGAAATTCCTGTTGGCGTGGGATTAGGCTCAAGTGCCGCGGCGATCGTTGCGGGACTTGTTCTTGGCGCGAAGCTTTTGAACGTGGAGATCGAGGCCAGCGAAATACTTTCGCTCGCGGCGAAAGTCGAAGGCCATCCCGATAACACGACCGCGGCGTTCCTTGGCGGCCTGACGGTTGCGTTTTTGGAGGAGCAATCCGGACGGGTGCTGTCTGCGAAAGCTCAAGTGCCAACGGATTTGCGAATCATCGGGATTGTGCCGGATGTTCCGCTCGCAACGCGGGCAGCGCGCGCGGTGCTGCCTGCAACGTACAGCCGTGAGGACGTGGTTCACAATTTGCAACGCACCGCTTTGCTGACGGCTGCATGTTTTTCGGGGAGTTTTGCGTTAGAGCCCGAATTATTTCGTGATCGATTGCACCAACCGTACCGCACCCGTCTGATTCCGGGATTAGAAAGTTGTCTGGACGTGGAGCATCCTGCGTTGCTAGGAGTTTTCTTGAGCGGCGCGGGATCGTCGGTGCTTGCTTTTACACGCGAACGCGAAACGGAAATTGCGGAGCTGCTGGTGGCGGGATTCCGAAGACATGGAATATCCACCCAGACACTTTTCCTTCAAGCCGAGAATCGCGGAGTGATGGACTTGGCGCGCGAGGAGGCCGAGAAAATATGAAGTATCGGAACGGTGATCGGCAGCTCCTGGTGATGAAGTTCGGCGGGACGTCCGTCGGCGATGCGGAATGTTTCGCGCGCGTGACGCAGCTGGTGGGCCAACATGCCAAGAGCTCGGATGTAGCCGTGGTGGTTTCAGCGATGGGTGGCGTGACGCAGGATTTAATTCGTGGTGCGCACGCCGCGGGCAAAGGCGATGCTGAACAGTGGAAGAAAATTGCCGGGGAATTGGCGCGTAAACATCAAGAAGTCGCCAACAAATTGCTTTCCGGTGCGGAATTGACGGGCGTGTGGCCTTCGTTGGCGCAACATTTGCGCATCTTCGAGAATCTTTGCGCGGGATTTTCGTTGGTCGGCGAAGTAACTCCGCGCGCACTGGATATTGTGTCGAGCCTGGGCGAGTTGATGTCTTCAAATTTATTGGCGGCAGTGCTGCGCTCGAAAGGTCTTCGCGCGGACGCGATTGACGCAGCGGAAATGATCGTGACCGACGACAATTTCGGAAATGCGTCTCCGGTGTTTAGCGAGACGAATGAGCGATTGGTGAGGCGCCTAAAGCCGTATCTGAAGGACCGTGGAATCCCTGTCGTGCCCGGATTTCGCGGCGCCACTCGCGCTGGAGCATTCACTACTTTAGGGCGCGGCGCTTCGGACTATACGGCAACGATTGTCGGAAGCGCGTTGGATGCCGACGAAATTTGGATTTGGACCGACGTAGACGGAGTGTTGACGGCGGATCCCCGGCTGGTTCCCGAAGCGAAAATTATTCCTGAGATTTCTTATCGCGAAACAATCGAACTTTCTTTTTTTGGAGCCAAAGTGATTCACGCCAAAGCAGTGCAACCCGCAATGAAGAAGGAAATTCCTGTGCTGATTCGCAATACTTTTAATCCGGAGTGCGAAGGGACGCGCGTCGGCTCGAAGTCGGTCGGGCATCCGGGAGTTGGGGCGATTACCGCCGTCTCCAACGCCTGCCTATTTTCC
The DNA here is from genome assembly GCA_036008485.1 of Candidatus Acidiferrales bacterium. Classification (GTDB taxonomy): domain Bacteria; phylum Acidobacteriota; class Terriglobia; order Acidiferrales; family UBA7541; genus DASTCZ01. The sequence continues at coordinate 4,007 of DASYNR010000404.1, forward strand.
GTGGTGGGCGACGACTCGATGAGCTTTGCAGTGCTGGCCGCGAAGATTTTTGGCGCGCTTGCTCCGGAGGAGATTCCAACGTTGATGGTGACGCAGTCGTCAGCCGAAAATGTGCTATGTTTTGCTGTACACGGAACCGACGAAGTACGAGTGCGCGCGCGATTAGAAAAAGCGTTTGAGATTGAAATGCGTCACGATTACGTGGCAGCGATCGAAGTGATACCGCAAGTGGGGATACTGGTGGCGGTCGGAGAAAAAATGAAAGGAACGCCGGGAATTACCGGCCGCATGTTTGGCGCATTGGGTCGGCGCGGAATTAACGTGATCGCCATAGCGCAAGGCTCGTCGGAATTGAGCGTTTCGCTTGCCGTCCAGTCCGGCGAAGTGGCCGAAGCGGTGCGGACAATTCACAGCGAATTTCAACTGTAAGGTTTTTCACTGTAAACTTCATTTCAATGTCTGATTCATTTCTTCAGTGCGCGGAAGAATCCTGCCGTGCCCGGCAAACGCCCAGCCAAAGTGGCCATCATTGCCACGTTTGCGGCGAACTTCTGGAAGTGAATTACGATTTCGATTCTGCTTCGCCGGATTCATTGCGGCGCACCTGGGCGGTACGCAAAGTGAGCACGGAGCCCGTGGATCGCAGCGGAGTCTGGCGATTTCGCGAGTTGCTTCCGTTTCTGTCGGCAGGCTCTGCGATTGTTTCTCTCGGAGAAGGTTCGACGCCGCTTGTTGAAGCTCCGAGGACTGGCGCTTGGGTGGGCGGCGTAAAACTGTTTGTGAAGCATCAGGGTAATAACCCGACGGGATCGTTTAAGGATGTCGGCATGACCGCGTGCATCAGTCAGGCAGCGGCGCAAAAAGTTCGCGTCGTGGCATGTGCTTCGACGGGCAACACTTCGTCGTCGATGGCTGCTTATGCAGCGCGCGCCGGGATTAAGGCGATACTGTTCGTTCCTGTCGGCGCGGTTTCTGCCGCCAAGCTGGCGCAAGCGATGGATTTTGGCGCGTGCGTTGTGGAAGTTGGGAAAACTTTTGACCAGGCGTTCCACCTACTGCAAGCGATTGCGCCTCAAGTTGGATTTTACCTGGTCAACTCGATCAATCCGTATCGCATTGAAGGCCAGAAAACGATTGTGGCGGAATTGTTGGAGCAGCGAGATTGGCGCGCGCCGGATTTTATCGTTGTCCCCGGTGGGAACCTGGGAAATGCATCGGCTATTGGAAAAGGTCTTCGCGAGTTACACGCGCTTGGTCTGCTGGAAAAAGTGCCACGTGTGGTTGTGGTGCAAGCGGCTGGAGCGAATCCGTTTTACAATATGATTTCCGCCGGAACGAACAATTTGATTCCGGAATCCAACCCGCGCACCGATGCTACCGCGATTCGTATTGGCAATCCCGCGAACTGGAGAAAAGCCTGGCAGGTGCTTAAGTGGACGAACGGCCTGTGTGAATCCGTAGCGGATCAGGAAATCTTTGAGGCGAAAACGATTCTCGCGGAAGACGGCCTGGGATGCGAGCCGGCATCAGCGGCCACGGCTGCGGGCATACGAAAACTTTGCCGCGCGGGGAAAATTGAAAAAGGCGCGGATGTAGCTGCGATACTGACCGGCAATCAACTGAAGGACACGGAATATATAGTGAAGCGCCGCTCGCAAGAAAATTCGGCGGCGTGGAGAGTACAGGCCGAACCAACGTTGACCGATTTGCGACGCGTGCTTGAGGCGCACTCGCTCGTCTAAGTTAGAAAGGGAATGATTCCATTACCATGAAAACTTTTCGCGTAGGCGTGTTGGGCGCAACTGGAACCGTCGGGCAGCAGTTCATCCACCGGCTACGTGCGCATCCGTGGTTTCGCGTTACCGCGCTGGCAGCGTCTGAGCGATCCGCTGGAAAGCGCTATTCGGAAATTGTCCGTTGGAGAATTGCCGAACGGATTCCTGAGGAAGTTGGCATGTTGACGGTGCAGCCGCTTGAAGCGAATCTCGATTGCGATTTCTGTTTTTCCGCGATGGACTCATCCATTGCAGGGCCAGCTGAATTGGCATTTGCCCGCGCGGGATATCCGGTGATCAGCAACAGCAGCAATCACCGCATGGACATCGACGTCCCGCTGCTCGTACCGGAAGTCAATCCGGAACACAGCGGGCTCGTTGCGAATCAACGGAAGAATCACAATTACTCTTCGGGATTTATCGCCACAAATCCGAATTGTTCGGCGGCGGGATTGGTTGTGGCGCTGAAACCGATTCACGACGCATTTGGAATTGAAGCGCTGAACGTTGTCACGATGCAGGCGCTTTCCGGCGCGGGTTATCCGGGCGTAGCGTCGCTGGATTCGACGGACAACGTGATTCCTTATATAGGCGGCGAAGAAGAAAAATTGGAATCTGAGCCGCGCAAAATTCTGGGACGATTTAGTTATGGAGCAATCACTCCAGCAGAGATGCGAATTAGCGCGCAGTGCCATCGCGTGCCGGTGATTGACGGCCACATGGAAGCCGTCTCTCTGAAACTTCGCAAGAAGGTTTCACCCGCGGAAATCACTGCAGCGCTTCGCGAATTTCGTGGCGAGCCGCAACGATTGAAATTGCCGTCGGCGCCAGCGCAGCCAATCGAAGTTCGCGAAGAACCAGATCGTCCGCAAACGCGTTTGGATCGCGACGCGGGTCATGGGATGGCGGTAGTTGTTGGCCGCGTGCGTCCCTGCCATGTGCTGGATATAAGGATGGTGCTACTCTCGCACAATCTGGGTCGAGGCGCGGCCGGCGCGGCAATTTTGAACGCCGAACTTCTTGCCGAAGGCGGATACATCATGCCGCGTAAAGCATAATTTCCGCCGAGCGAATTCGCGCCCGCACTTTCATTGCCACTTCCGCAACTTTTTCACATACATCGTGTTCAATAAAGCGAGCATCTAATCATTAGATTCGGCAAGAACTATGGAGTCGAATCTCAAGGAGGGCACGTCATGTCACGCATACTAAAGTTTTCGGCCATCGCCCTGTTGGCGCTTCTTATGTTGGCGCCAATGGCATCAGCGCAGCGCGGCGGTTTTCGCGGCGGCTTTCGAGGAGGCTTCGGATTTTACGGTCCTGGATTCTACGGTCCGTACTGGGGCGGATACTGGGGTCCGTATGGCTACTACGGCTACGGCGGGCCTGCGATGGGTGAAGTGAAAATTGAAACTCCCGCGAAGGACGCGCTGGTTTATGTAGACGGCGGCTACGCGGGACTTTCAGGCAAGCTGCGGCATTTCAATTTGTCCGCGGGCACGCATGATATCGAATTGCGCGATCCGAGCGGCAAACCGTTCTTTCAGGAACACGTTCAGGTACTTCGCGGAAAGACGATTGACGTCGGCCACAAGTAAGGTGGTCGCGGCTGTCTGAGCTGTTTCTGTACAACTAAATTCCTCCTGAGTGCGGCGTGCGCGGCAAGTTGAGCGCTCGCCGCACTTTTTTCTGTATAGAAATCCTTCGACATTTTTTCTTCAGGTGAAATGTTACAATCACGCCTGCAACGAATCCTTCTGATTTGAATCGAAAGACACATGGAGAACTGGCGCGGGAAGTGGGCACTGATCACCGGGGCAAGCGCGGGCATCGGCCGCGCGTTTGCATTTGAACTTGCTGCGGGCGGCACGAATCTAATTTTGGTCGCGCGCCGGTTGGATCGGCTGAACGAACTCGCAGACGAACTCCGACCGAAATATAAAATTCTGGTGGAAGTGTGTGTCGCTGATCTGGCTGAACACAGCGCTCCCTCTGAAGTTTTCGAGTTTACTTCACGGAAGGGATTCGACGTTGAGTTGCTGATCAACAATGCGGGGCTTGGCGTGTTCGGTGAATTTGCGGAGTCTGATCTTTCGCGCCAACTTGAAATGGTGCAAGTGAATATCGCGGCTGTAGTGCATCTGACGCGGTTGTATCTTTCGCCGATGATTGCGCGACAGCATGGAGACATTCTGATTCTGGCGTCGACTGCGTCATTTCAAGGCGTTCCTTATTTGAACACGTACTCCGCGACGAAAGCATTCGATTTGCATTTTGCCGAAGCGCTCGCCGAGGAGGTAAGACAACATGGAATTCGCGTTTGCGCACTTTGTCCCGGATCTACAACCAGTGAGTTCTCACAGATTGCCGGCACACCTGAAAGTGTTCTGCGCAAGCGGGAATCCGCGGAAAAAGTTGCGCACGTGGGATTGAAAGCGCTGGCCAGCGGTAAGAGCCAGGTTATTTCGGGATGGAAAAACTTTGTGGGCGCGCACGCACAGAGATTGCTGCCGCGTCGTGTAGTTGAGCGCACTGTGGAGAAAGCGTTTCGGCCGAAGAATGGCAAAGTTGCAAAATGGGAGAGCACAACTCGGAAGCTTTCGCGGCGTGGATGATTTGCTCTCCGCCAGGTGGTACAAAATAATTCCGCTAAACTTCTAGCTCTCGTTGAGTTTGCTCGAAGTTGGTTTTCGCACTCCTGCCACTGATTATTTTCCATGCAAGCAGCGCAAATCCGCCCATAATAAAAATCGAAACAAGTACGCAAGCTAGCGCGATCTCGCTTGCCTTCCATTGCGCGCCAGCCGGATCAGTAACAACTGAAAGTCCCGCCCGCGGGATCATCAGCAAAATATTCCCTGCTGCGGAAACCGCGTAAAAGATAATCGCCAGACGCCAATGATTCGGCGGAAGGGAATTAGCGTCAGTCGATTGGTCTTTCAGATAAAGCGCGAAAAACTGAAAAATTAGATAGACCGTTAAATACCATCCGACGAAGTTGCTGATCGGAACGCCGAAGTAAGCTCCTCCGTGCTGCCAGATCCAAGCATGCAAAACGGTGCTCCAAATCGGGTCCATCGCCAAATCCCACGCCACCATCACGAAGCTTGCAATCACCGGTACGATGACCAAGCGCGATCCACGAAGAGGACTTCGCGAGCATTGTAAAATCGCGCACGCCAGCGTCCACGAAAGATATCCCATTCCCAAGTACGCCAGCCCCAACATGATGGGAACGTCAAAAAGCTTTGGACCCATCACATCCGTGAAATAGTAGCGCCCGAAGGGAAAGCCGTTTATCACGCCAATGTTTTCCACAACATTTCCGACGACGAGGCAAATTAGAAAGAAAATGAGGATGCCACGAATGCGATATCGCATCGCGCCATGAATCAGCGCAAAAATAATTGGAGGAAAAATGTGAAGGGCGACGGTGAACTCCAACGGCACGCGATCCGGAAATACTTGCAAGAGTCTTGCGGCGGCGTAAATCGCGATAAGAGCCCAGAGAATGAAGGCAATCGAGCGCTGGTTGCTCGTAACTTGTTTCACCGTGTTATTCGCATTCATCGCGAAATTCTCAATTTGCCGCGCTTATTTCACCAGCGCGCGATCGAGCAACTCCACTACATGTAGTACTTCCTGTCCGGTGCCATGAATCTGCGTGCCCGCGCGTAATTGCAAAATGCAGCCGGGATTTGCGGTGACAATCGCTTGCGCTTTTGTCGCGCGAACATATTCCATTTTTGACGCCAAGATTTCCAACGCGGCGCGCGTCTCCGTCACATTGTAAACGCCTGCCGATCCGCAGCACTGATCGCCGAGCGCCATTTCGACCAATTCCACGCCGGGCACAGCACGAATTAATTTTCGCGGTGCGGCGGATATTTTTTGTCCATGTAGCAAGTGGCACGAATCTTGATACGTCACGCGCAGTGGCACGTTCTTCAGTGGCGCAACCAGCCCAAGTTCAGCCAGGAATTCCGTCACGTCTCGCATCTTCGCGCGAAATTGAATTGCTCGCGCGTGCTCGGCGGTTCCGGCAGGGAATAGCTGATCGTATTCTTTCAAAGTTGAGCCGCATCCCGCCGCGTTCGTGACGATTGCGTCAAACGGCTCTGCGAGGAACGCCGCAATATTTGTGCGCGCCAGATCTGCGGCCACATCGCGCACGCCTGCATGAACGCACAGCGCTCCGCAGCAAAGTTGCGTCGCGGGTACGACGACTTCGCATCCATTGGCTTGCAGCACGCGAATTGTCGCGTCATTTAATTCTGTGAATGAAACCTGTGCAACGCATCCGGCGAAAAATGCTACGCGAGCGCGTTTCGTACCGGTGGCCGGAAAAGTTTTTCCCAGACGCGAGAAGAAGAATTCACCGTCGATAGCCGGCATCAATTTTTCGCGATCCGCCAATCCAAAAAGCTTCAACATTCCCGACGCGCGTGCGATCCGTTGTATTCCTGAACGCCGATAAATTCGCGCCGCGCGTCCGGCTGCGGCGATTCGACGCGGAAATGGCAGCACTTTCCTGTAGAAGAAGTCTCGCGTCAGACGCGAAAAAAACGGCCTGCGATATTCCTGTTGAATCTGTCCGCGAGCGTGCTCGATTAATTTTCCGTATTCCACACCCGAAGGACAAACCGTTTCGCACGCGCGGCAATCCAGGCAGCGATCCATGTGTGTTACGAATGTGTCACCGACCGAGAGTTTACCTTCGTCTACCAACATCATTTGGCGAATGCGCCCGCGCGGCGAATCGGCTTCACGCCCCCACAGCCGATAAGTTGGGCAATGGTTCAGACATAGGCCGCAGTGAACGCAGCGCGCATAGTCCTCGTAACCGAGTTTTGTGGAGAAGGGAGTCGGCTCTGCGCCTACCGCCGATTTGCGCGCCTTGTTCGAGTTAGAGATTGTGTTCATGAGCCGTCGTCGTTCTGGCCGCTACTAATTAAGCTGGCTGTAATCTAACATGTTCTGAGGACAGCAAATTCCTTCCTTGCGATGCGGAAACGACACAACAGGCTTAGCACGCCGATTATAGCGGGTTCGCTTTTTCTAACGCTTGCTGTAGTTCCTTGCGCGACGCCAGCGCAATCTACGCCGCCCGCGTCAGCAACTCCCCCCGCGCAGGTTCAAACAACGACGACCGACACCGAAACAGATTCCACTCCCGTAACATTATTCCCGCATTCCGACGGGAGCCGACTCTGGATTTCCGGCCAGGCCAATATTATTTTCCAGTGGCACCCGGCATTTCCGGCAGCGTATAGCGGACCAAACAGTTTGAACGCGAACGCGGAAAATGCGACGTCGAAGGTCTACACACTTTTTACCGGACTGGAAATCACGCCCACAACAGAAGTGTTTGCGGATATCGAAAGCGCCGGTGGGCACGGCATCAGCGATGCGGTCGGTCTTGCCGGATATACAAATCTGGACGTTGTGCGCAATCCCGATCTTGGCCCCGTGCCATATCTGGCGCGTTTGATGTTGCGCCAAATCATTCCACTCAGCAGCGAAGCCGTCGCCGCTGAGCGCGGGCCGTTTGGACTGGCGACGTCGCTTCCTGCGCGACGGATCGAGATTCGCGTGGGCAAGTTCAGTATGGTGGATTTCTTGGATGCGAATAGCGCTGGCAGCGATAGCCATCTGCAATTTATGAATTGGACGGTGGACAACGACGGCGCGTACGACTACGCAGCGAACACGCGAGGCTACACTGACGGCGCGATCGTCGAGTATGACGATCACGGTTGGTCGTTGCGTTTCGCCGAAGCAATGATGTCGAAAGTAGCGAACGGCATCAACCTTGACGCCGATCTTTTGCGCGCGCATTCCGAAAACTTCGAGGCGGAATCCCGCCGCAATTTCTTGCCGCATCGCGCCGGAGCAATTCGCTTTCTGAGTTACATGAATCACGCGAACATGGGAAGTTATCGCGAAGCCATCAACAATTTTCTCGCTGGGAAAACTTCACAGCCGGATATTATTTCAACCCGGCGCCAGGGCCGCGTGAAGTATGGCTTCGGTCTCAACTTCGAACAGGACTTGGCTGAGCAATTCGGGATCTTCGGACGCTTGGGCTGGAATGACGGCCGGAACGAATCCTTCGAGTACACAGAAGTAGACCGCACGCTTGAGTTCGGATTTTATTTCAAGGGGAAGTTGTGGCGACGCTCAAATGATCGTGCAGGCGCCGTGGTGGCTGTCAATGCGCTTACAAATGACCACGCGCGATATCTGGCGCTCGGCGGGCTGGGATTTCTTTTGGGGGATGGCGCCCTCGCATACGGCCCAGAAGAAATTGTCGAGGCTTACTACACGGTGCACATGTGGCGAGGACTCTTCGCTTCAGTCGATCTGCAGCACATCAATAATCCTGGATACAATCAGGCACGCGGCCCCGTGATTGTTCCGGGCCTTCGATTGCATGTTGATTTCTAAATTCCGCCGGCAAATCTGCCGGGGCTCAAAACATATCCCGGATCGAAAACTTTTTTGACGCGCCGTGCCAATTCAAAATCCGGGCGCGATGCGCCCCAAACATTTACCGCGCGTTTCAATTCCGTTGGGGCGAATTCGATTCGCGTTTTCGAGCCAAGTTCGTCGGACGTACGAAAAACGGCCTCGGAAAATTTTGCCAGCTTTCCAACAGCAATTGCATCGCTCGACGCAGGCAAAATCGCAAAATAAATTAGCCCGTGCGGACGGATCACCGTCGCCGTCGGCATCGAGTGTTCTTTCGCGAGCTTGCCCAGTCGCTGAGCAACCGCTGCCATCGTCGAGGGGAGTGCCGCGATCCAGAAAATTGTAGCCACAGCATTTGCGATTAACACGAGCGCAGGGAATTCGCGGATGCGCCCGAGCAGCGCCGCCGCAACCTTCATGGATTGCACGGTGTCACCAAGCGCAACAAGCCCGCTCGCTTTCGCTTGTTCTGCAATTAAGGGCAATTCTCGCCGGTGCCGTTCGACGGCGCGCGCATTTCCCGCCGCGGAAACTACCATGTTCCAGCGCTGCGCGGGCAGTGCGATTTCGGCATCCGAGTGAGCTGTGAAAATCTGCGCAGCGTCGGGCGAAATCACGTCGACTTGCAGCGCGCCCAGTGGTGAACTCGCGAGCGTTTTGCAAAATTCCAGCGCTGCGGCCGCGTCATCAAATGCCGCTACGAACACGACCTGTTCGGAAGGAGTCGGGAAAGTCTTGAAATTTGCGCGCGTAATTACGGCTAGCGTTCCCAACGATCCGATGAGCAGCTTGTGCAAATCGTAGCCGCTGACATTCTTCACCACGCGTCCGCCGCTTTTCGCGATTGCGCCTTCGCCGGTAACGAATTCCAGTCCCAGTACAAAATCTCGCGGGCCGCCGTAAGAATGCCGCAGCGGGCTCGCGGAATCCGCCGCCAGAATTCCGCCGATTGTGGCACGCTGAAAAAATGGTGGATTCAGCGGCAGAAATTGTTTTTCGCCGGCCAGTGTTGCTGCGAGCGCGGAAAATCGCATTCCCGGTTCAACGCCCAGAGTCAAATCGCGCGGTTCGAACGCGAGGACGCGATTCATCCGCGAAAGATCCAGCGCAATATCATATTTGGCGGGAAACATTCCAATTCCCAATTTTGTTCGTGCGCCGCATGGAATAACCCCGAGTTTTTCTGAACCAGCAAATTTCAGTAGATCAGCAATCTCCTCGGGCGACTTTGCGAAGACCGTCGCCGCAGGTCGCATTCCGTCCACTTCATATCCAGCAAGATCGGCCGCGGACACTACCGTGTTTTCCACGCCAAATCGCTGCGCAATTCGAGCTGCAGTCAACTGCGCCACATCACTTGTAGCCGCGCTCATCGAATTAGTTTCATCCTTTTCACAAGATTCCCAACGATGCAGCGCCGCTCGGAATCCGCACTTCCTTACATCCTTTGCCAAGCGGCAAAACCTTTGCCGGATTCAAATGCCCTCCGGGATTAAACGCTTCGCGCACGCGGCGCATCAACTCCATATCCGCATCCGAAAACATCAGCGGCATCAATTCATTTTTCTCCATCCCGATGCCATGTTCGCCAGTCAGCGCGCCACCGCATTCGATGCAGTGCCGCATAATTTCTCCGGATGCCGCCACCGCGCGCTTGAATTCTTCCGAGTCGCGCTGGTCAAACAAAATAATCGGATGCAAATTTCCATCGCCCGCATGAAAAATATTTCCAATCGTGAATCCGTAGCGCTTCCCGATTTCATTTATCTTGCGCAAAGTTTCCGGCAATTTCGTTCGAGGAATCACCGCGTCTTGCACGTAATAGCTCGGCGAAAGCCTCCCGACTGCGCCGAAAGCATTCTTCCGCCCCTTCCAAAGTAAATCACGCTCCGCAGCGTCGCGAGCCACGCGAACTTCGCGCGCGTGATGCGATTTGCAAATCTCCGCGATCTGCGTTGCTTGCTCCTCGACAGTTTCCTTCAGTCCTTCCACTTCGATCAGCAGCACCGCGCCGCTGTCCAGCGGAAATCCTGCGTGCACAAATTCCTCCACCGCGCGCAAAGTCCATCCGTCCAGCATTTCACACGCCGCGGGAGTGATTGCGCGTCCGGTAAAATCCGCCACGGTTTCCGGCGCGTCATCAATATTGTTAAAGACGGCCAGCAAAGTTTTCACGGCTTCGGGTTTCCGCGAAAGCTTCACGGTAATTTCGCTGACGATCGCGAGCGTGCCCTCGGAGCCCACCATCAATCCCGTCAAATCGTATCCCGGTGTTTCGCACGTTGCGCCGCCGACGCGCACCACATCTCCGTTCGGCAGCACCAACTCCAATCCGGTCACGTGATTTGTCGTGACCCCATAAGCCAGCGTGTGCGGACCGCCGGCGTTCTCCGCGACATTTCCGCCAATCGTGCACGCCTTCTGACTTGAAGGATCCGGCGCAAAATAAAGTCCCAAATGTTCCACCGCGCGTGTCACATCCAGATTCACCACACCCGGCTGAACCACCGCGCGCAAATTTTCTTCGTCAATTTTCAAAATGCGATTCATCCGCGAAAAAACTGTAAGGATTCCGCCTTGCACGGCCAGCGCGCCGCCGGAAAGTCCCGTGCCCGCACCGCGTCCGACCATCGGCACGCCATGCTTTGCAGAAATCCGTGCGATTGCGGAAACGTCTGCCGTATTTCGCGGAAAAACAACGCAGTCTGGACGCGCCTCCTCCACAGATCCATCGTATTCGTAAAGAAGAATTTCTTCGCGAGCGGAAACTACCGCTTCATCGCCCAAAAGTTTCTCAAGTTCGTGAATAATTTGTTTGTCCATTGAATGAACGCAAATTGTGCCCGCGTGGTCACTATAGTCGCGGCGCGTAACCTGCGTCAACGCGCTGGGGGCTACAAATCGAGCGTGCGATCCGGGAAATAGTAGTACGCTACAGTCATGAGCGAAGTTTCTGGCCAGACTGCGTGGGTGATCGTGGGCAGGGAGTTTGGGGAACGACTGAACGGGCTGCCGCTTCGCGAGCCCGCGTGGGTGGTTCAGAGTTCCAAGAATTCCGCGGCTGCTGCGCGATTACAAGCTGAGCGAGTTAGCAGCTCGTATCTGCACGGAATAACGACATTCGTCGATTCTCCGAGCGCAACGCCTGAGGAATTGCTAGCGGATATCCTTGCAACAATTTATCTTCACCATGGCGAGTATTCCTCGAAACCTTCCTACTTGAGGATTCTCGTGCATGGTGCCCGCTCAACACCGATCGTTGCGCAAGCACTCCGAGAATTTGGTTTTGATAAGTATCTGCCGATGTCAGATGGCTTCGTCGCTGAGCGATCATCGCCGATGTGGAACGTCGTCAAAAGCCCAGTCCGTAGTTGACGCGCCGAGCCGCCAGCGGGCGCTACTTTGTTTGAACGAGGAACAATCGATGCCTCTCATTACTCGCAACCATCCGAAACTAACTCTCGAAGGCGCGCGCACAATTCTTGCTGCAGCGGAACGTCGCGCCGAGGAAATAAATGTCCCGATGAACATCGCCGTGGTTGACGACGGCGGCCACCTTCTCTCTTTTTCTCGCATGGACGGCGCGAAGCTTTCCTCGATTCGCATTGCCATGAATAAGGCGCATTCCGCCGCGATTCGACGAAAGCCCTCCGGTCCCGCGATGGCTCCAAATGGTCAGCCGGATGTGATGCTTTCAGTTTCGCTCGCTATTGGCAGCGGCGCACAGCAAACGCCAATTCGCGGCGGGCTTCCATTAATTGTGGATGGCGAAATAGTCGGCGCCATTGGCGTAAGCAACGGCACCGAAGACGAAGATGTGGACGTAGCGCGCGCCGGCGTCGCCGCGATCGAGAAAGCGTAGGGGTGAAGCGCGCCATGCCTCAAGCGTTCGATCTAAAGGTTATCGCGCGCCAAATCTTTCAGCAGACGCTGGCTGGAATTGATATCGCCGAAACTCTAGCGCGCGCAGCCGCAGCGAAACTCGATCCGCAGGATTTCGCGCGCCGCAGCGATTCCTACAATTTTTTCGCCGCGCTGGATGACGCCATCATCACCGGCCCCACCGGAAATAATCTGCGCGATCTGCGCATTTTGCTCGGCGTGCCGGAAGAATCGTAGCTCGCAAATAATTTTTACTGCTTTGGCGCGCCCATTTTATCTTCCAACTTTTTCACTTGGTTGTTCAGCTCGGAAATGTGTTGGTCCAATCGCGTCACCCGATCAAGCAATTGCGTCACCAGCGCATTCAAATCAACTCCACCAACTACTCCGCCGCTCGGCGTAGATGCCGTCGGCGCGCCATCCGCTGCAGGAAGTCCTCCGCTGCCTCGTCCTCCGCGTCCACCGCCGGCTCCAACATTTTTAAGCCGCGCAATCGTCGCCGTCAGTTGCGGCGAACTTCCCAGCGCGAGTTCATTGCTCTTCAATATCGCTTCCAGCGCCGGAATTGCGGCCGGATCTCCACGCTGGCCCAACGCGCCAATTGCAGACCTCCGCACGCTGTCATACGTCTCGCCCAAATATTGAATCAGACGATTTTCCACAGCGGCATTTTTCGTATCCAATCGGCCGAGACTCTGAATTGCCGCCGGGCGCGAGTCCAGCGGTTTGCCGAGTGACGACCATTCCATCAGCATCGGGACCGCGCGATCATCGCCGAGCGCGCCAAATCCGCTGAGGGCGGCTCGACGCAATATATCGTTCGGCGAATCGCTGCTCAGTGCGGCCGTCAACATGTCGTAGGCGTCGGGCGCCTTCATCTGAGCCAATACTCCGAGCGCCGCGCCACGCACGCCGAATGCCGGGTCGTTCTTATACAGCGCGCTCAGCCGAGCAATTATTTCCGGATCATTAGGTATTCGTGCGAGCTGCCGCACGACGGGCACGCGCACCCACGGCTCCTTGTCGTCCAGAGCCGCGAGGATTAGCTTCTTCGTAGCGTCCGAATTAATTCTGCCAAGCGACTGTACCGCCTGCACACGAACTCCCCAGAATGCGTCACGCGTTGCCGCGCGTCCCAGAGCTTGGACTGCGGAATCATCCTTCGCGAACCCTCCGAGCGCCACCGCTGCGTCCGCGCGATCGGTTACAGCATCGGCGTGCTCCAGTTGAAAAATTGATTCTGCAACCGGCTTTTCAAAATCCGCTGACTTCAAAACTTTGTTGCCCTTGTCGAAAAGCACCATCAGCGGCGCAGAATCCGCAGGGAAGGGAAATGTTTCTTCGGCCTTGGTCACTTTGATCCAATAGCTTTTCTTTTCCGTCGCCGTCGTTATTTCCACTTCCACCGGCACTTCGAAAAGTCCCACATGTCCTTCCACTTTTTGCGTTTGCTCGACGGTCAACTTTTCCTGATGTGATGCGGCGTCGTAGATCGCGCGTATTCGAAATTTCGGCGCGCCCGCTCCGTATATCCACTGATTGAAGAAACGATCCACATTTGTGTTCGTGTACTCTTCAATCGCCTTCACCAAATCGGCCGTCACCACATTTTTATTTCGATTCACGTCCAGGTAATGATGCAGCGCGCCGAAAAATGCGTCGTCGCCCAATTGCGAACGCAGCATTTCCAGAATCAGCCCAGCCTTATCGTAAATATTTCCGGCGTATTCCAGCGCGTCACCGAAATTTCGGGTGACGACCGGCTCGGTGTAAATCCGTGGCTGCGACATCCATCCGCGTTGGGTATTCCAGTTGGAATACTTGGACTCGTCCACACCGGCCGAATGTTCTTCCCACAACATTTGCATGAACGTCGCGAATCCTTCATTCAGCCACAGGTCCGCCCAGTCTTTGCACGTTACCAAATCTCCGAACCACTGATGCGCCAGTTCGTGCGAGTTCAGTGAATCCGACGCCTCATGCGTTTCCGCAGCCAGCCGGGGATCAATCAGTCCGTCGGTGGTCAGTGTCGTTGCGCTGGTATTTTCCATTCCGCCTTCGACGAAATCGTCCACGGATGTCTGCGCGTATTTGTCCCACGGATAAAGCACTCCCAGCCGGTCGGAGAAATATTGCAACATCTGCGGAGTGTCCGTGAATGTCGTCGCAATTTTATTTTCGTCGCCGCGCGGCACGTTGTACGTCACAGGAATACCGTGCCACATCACTTTCGTTTCGTGGAATTCTCCCGCCACCACGGAAATCAAGTATGTGGAGAGCGGTTTGTCTTGCCTCCAGTCCCAAGTTTTATTTTCCGCGCCGGAATTTGTAACGCTCACAAGTTTTCCGTTGGAAATCACGATCCATTCTTTCGGCGCGGTCACAATCATCTCCGACGTCGGACGCGCATTCGGATAATCGTAAATGGGAATGTAGTAACGCGTGTCTTCGGACTCACCCTGCGTCCAAACTTCCTTCGGCCGGTCCGGATAATTTTTGTCGGGAAGCACAAAATACAATCCCTTTTTCGGATTGCCCGTGTAGCGGATATCGACGTCGAATTTTTCTCCGATTTTCGCGTCACGCCCCAACTCAACGATCAATTTCGCGTCGGTCGTCGTGAACTTCGCGGCTTTGCCGTTCACCGTCACAGCGGAAATCGTCAGTGCGATCGAATCAAATTCCACGTGATTCGTGCCGTCGCGCAAAATCGCCAGTGTCTGCGTGGTGTCGCCGGTCACTCCGCGCGTCGCAATATCAAATTTCAACGCGGTCTTCACATGCTGCAAATCGTAATCGCGGTTCCGCGCGAATGGCTCGTCCGCGCGGCCAACTGCGCAGAGCAGCAACATTACCGCCGCGATCGCACAAATTATTCCCGGGCGAAGATTTATCCGACTCACGCGTACGTCCGCACCAAACGCATTTCGCGTCACCATGATTGCCCCTTTGGTTGGATCGACCCGATAACCACCATCAACTTGTGCTACTTCTTCGCTCCGCTCCTCAAATACGAATCCTCTTTATTAATCCAATCCTCGCGCCGCGGAATAAAAATATCGAGATCATCCGTATCTACCACAGCTTCAGCGGCATGAGGCACATGCGAGGGAATCAGCAGCACTTCGCCTTTGTTCAACACCAGCTCGCCATCATCAAACGTAAATTTCAGCGCGCCATCCAAAATAAATGTGATCTGCTCGTTATGATGCGAATGCCGCGGAACAATGGCGCCCTTCTTTAAATACACTCGCGCAATCGTGCTCTGCGCTCCACTCAGCATCTGTCTGCTTATCAGCGGATTCAATTCTTCCATTTCTACTTTTGACCACGGATGCTTTTCCAGCATATTCGCTCCTGTTTAGTTCGCGCTCTGCGCGCCATCATTTATCGTGCACAGCATCGTCCGACGAATTCCGCCGCGCGTCAATCCCCGCGCCTCTCTTGCTCGCCCGGCCAAACACCACCTATGATGCTTTGTGCAATTCTTCCGCTACCTGACTCTCGTCATTTTCTTTTTGGATCTGCCCGTCCCGATCTACTGGTTCATTCTTCACCCTTTCACAAATTTCTGGCGGCGTAATATTCGCGCCGCATTTTGGTTCGCGGGACTTGCTGCATGGACGGCTGGCGCAATCTTCGTCATCATCGCGCGCGATCAACTGTTAGGCCCAAATATTCCGTCGCCGCTCGCCGCAATAGTCGCAATCCCGCTAATCGCCGCTGATTTCATTCTTCTTTATTACTCTGGCAGATTTCTCGGCGGGAAGAAGTTAGTTGGCCACGCGGAACTCTCCGGCAAATCAGAACTCACCACCAGCGGGATCTACAAATATGTGCGGCATCCCCGCTACACAGGAATGATCTTCGCTATCATCGGCGCCTGCATCCTCGCGCAAACGAAATTCGCTTGGATCGTGGGCGCCGTCTGGCTCGCATGCGTCCTTATCACTATTTCGATGGAAGAACGCGAAATGCGCCGCCGCTTCGGCGCAGCCTACGAAGAATATTCTCGAGCCACGCCGCGTTTCCTTCCACGATTTTAGAATTTCGTCACGCTCGGTTCTACCCTGCGATTATTTTTCTCTCCGCCCGCATTTTTGATATGCTCCCGGCATCGAATTCAGTTCTTCGGAGGCCCCATGCGCAAACTCGGATTGCTACTTTCAATTTTCCTGGCGCTCGTCTTTGCGACGGCTTCGCGCGCGCAGCTCACCAAGACAGTCACCACTAAGGCGGGCACACCCGAAGACAAAGCTATGGACGAAATTAGCTCGACAACCGATCCGGCGCAGAAGCTCGCTCTGATTGATAAGTTCAACGCCGACCTCGCCCACGGTGAATATGCCGTACTCGGCCTAGATCTCTACGTCTCCTATTACTCCGAGGCGAAGAATTATCCGAAAATGGCGGAGTATGCCCAGAAGATTCTCGCGGTCGATCCCGATAATTTTTCCGCCGCGTTGCATCTTGCCAACGCGCAATTTGAATCCGGAAATGTTGCCGGCGTAATCGATGCGGGAGAGAAAATCAGCGGCATCCTCACACGTTACAAAGCCCAAAGTGCGCCTGCCGATGCCGACGCGAGTTGGGCGTCGCTCCACAAACAATATCTCGACGATCAGAAAGATCAGATCACTTACGTCCAAAATATTATGTACAACTCGCTTTACAAAGTTCAGGCGCCCGCCGAACGCGCCGCCTTCGCCGAGCGAATCGTTGCCGCTTTTCCTGACGGGCCTTACGCCGTTCCCAGCGAAATCATGGCCGCGAATTCGTATCAGCAAGCGCAGGACAATCCGAAAATGGTAGCCGCTGCGGAAAAAGTTCTCACCATGGACGCGAATTCCACGGACATGCTCGTTCTACTCGCCGAATATTACAGTTCTGCAGCGGAGCAGCTCGATAAAGCTCTCGCCTACGCGAAAAAGGCAGTCACGCTTCTGCCCAACGCAAAAGCTCCTCAAGGTATTTCCGACGACCAATGGAAGAATCAAGTCACTTTGCAGACCGGATTGGCGTGGTCCGCCGAGGGGCAAGTTCTTATCAATAAAAATGATCTTGATGGCGCGGCAACTTCCTTCCGCACTGCAGGCCCGCTTCTGAAAGGAGATGTGAATGCCTATGCGCGCAATCTCTACCGTCTTGGATTTACCTACGCGCGCCAGAAAAAAGTTCCTGAAGCCACGGCCGCGCTAAATGAATGCATCGGGTTGAACACGCCATTCAAGGCGCTCGCGCAGCAAACGCTCACACAGATGGGCACGACAACCACGACCACGCCGAAGCGCTCAGGCCGCGGGGGAACTGACTAATCACTCTTGAATTTCTCGGCGTTTTTCTCGGCGCTCTCTGCGTCTCTGCGGTAATATCTTTTCCGAGCAAATGAAATTCAATTCGCCCTCGCGCGCCAAACTCACTCTCCTTCCTCTAATCGCCGCAACATATTTTATGGTTGCCGGTGGCCCTTACGGCCTTGAAGACATCATCAGCATGGCGGGCTACACCGGCGCTCTTCTGATTCTTTTTGTCACGCCGCTTCTGTGGGCCGCTCCGACCGCAATGATGGTCGGCGAACTTGCCAGTGCAATTCCCGAAGAAGGCGGCTTCTACATTTGGGTCACCCGTGGCCTCGGAAGGTTTTGGGGCTTTCAGGAAGTTTGGCTCACTATGGCCGGAAGTTTTTTTGAGATGGCGCTCTACCCAACATTATTTGTCGACTATCTCGGCCATTTCGCGCCGCACGCCACCGCCGGATTTCGCGGCCCGCTCATCGGACTAGCCATGATCGCCGTTTGCACCGTGTGGAATATTCGCGGCGCGCGCTCGGTAGGGAACAGCTCGACGATCATGTCCATTCTTCTGCTCTCTCCATTCGTCGCGCTTACCGTCCTCGGCTTGATGCATAAATTTTCCGGCCCCGCCGCCGCGCCGCAGCCGCTCAGTCACGTGGATATTCTTGGCGGCATTCTGATCGCCATGTGGAATTACATGGGGTGGGACAATACTTCCACAATCGCCGGCGAAGTCCACAATCCGCAAAAAAATTATCCGCGCCTCATGTGGATCAGCGTCACGCTCGTCGCCGTCACATATTTGATTCCCGTTGCCGCTATGTCTCATTCCGGTCTCGATCCAAATTCCTGGACGACCGGCGGCTGGGTTGACGCAGGCCGCGCGCTCGGCGGTCCTTGGCTTGCCGTTGCAATCACAATTGGCGGAATCATCGGCGCCGTCGGCACATTCAACGCGCTGATGATGTCTTTCTCGCGCTTGCCGTTGGTGATGGGCGAAACCGGCGCGCTTCCGAAAATTTTCACGCGCGTCTCAGCATCCAGCGGCGCACCTTATGTCGCAATCATCGTTTGCGCATTCGGCTGGGCCGCGTGCACCTTCCTCAGTTTCGAGCGCCTCATCATTCTCGACGTGCTCGTCACCGGACTCAGCATCATGCTCGAATTTTGGGCGCTCATCGGCCTGCGCATCCGCGAGCCAAATCTCGCGCGCCCCTATCGCGTTCCCGGAGGAATGTTCGGCGTAATCGCCATCGGACTTCCGCCTCTCGCACTGATGCTCGCCGCCGGATTCCGCAATCACAGCGAGCGCATCGGCAACGTCAACGCCCTAATCGTCGGCGGAATTTTTATCGCCGCCGGCCCCGCCCTATATTTCCTCTCGACGCTGCGTCGCGCGGAGTAGCGCAGGGAATCCTGGCTGCGTGCCTCGGCCTGTCTGTTGGCGATTGTCCAATCTGTGTGGCAGACTTTGAATGTGAAAATTCTCAGGTACATCGAACTGAAGACCGGCCATTCGGACAACGGCCCGGCTTGGATTGCTTATGTGAATCAATCCAAGAGTGGTCGAACCATGTACTTCAACGGTCGAGGATTGATGAAGCTGAATGGGCGGCGGCGCTCCGGGTCGGGTGGCAATTGCATTGATATGGAGACTGGCGAATCATTTTGGGTTTCTGGCGTAAAGATCAACGGGAAAGACCGGCACAGATGTGGATCCGGTAAAGTTTTGATCGAAGCTTCGGCGGTGGCTGAATACCTGGAAACGATTAAAGCCAAGACGTTGAATACTTCGCGTTGCGAGATAACGCATTCGATCCGTCCGACTGACATTGCCAGGCTATCAAGACTCGCCAATTCACCCGGCAAAGGCTGGCCCGATGATCCGGCAGCGCAAAATCCCTACTCGTTCGTCCGCAATGTCACCTCGTCGGCGAAGTGAACATTGTCAACCTCACAAAAACGGAAAACGAGTTCCTCATCCTTTTGGCTCGCCGACGAATCAGCGGAAAATTCCTGGCGGAGAGGGGGGGATTCGAACCCCCGGTTGGGTTTCCCCAACACTCGCTTTCGAGGCGAGCTCGTTCAACCGCTCTGACACCTCTCCGCTTCTGATTGTATCGGTGACAGCGGGAACGGGCAAGCAATTGCCCAGAGTCTTTGTGCTGCAGACATTCCCCGCGCGCGTGTGCTGCGCAATCTGTTACGCACCACGCGTCATGCAAGTTCTTCATCTGCGACGGGACTTGCGCCCACGGCATCGAACCACTAGCCAACGTGGACTCACACAATACATTCATAAAAGTCGAGATCCCGCCGAGTTCACCAACAAGTAGTTCGGCGCCGCCTGCTTCGCCGGCAACCGACAAACCCCCTTCACCCTCGGCCGCCGCAAAACCATCAGCCAAACCTAAATCAGGCCGTCTGAAAATCACAGAAGTCCTTCGCCCTCATTGGAAGGCGTTGGTCATCGCCATGGCCGCTGTCCTCGGTGAAACTCTCGCCGATGTCGGATCGCCCTGGCCCATAAAAATTGTCATCGATAGCCTCTCCAAGGAATCGACG
>DASYNR010000405.1:0-3136 GCA_036008485.1 Candidatus Acidiferrales bacterium
TTGGATTCGTGGTGGAAAGCAGGGTGTCCGCGTTCTCGACGCTAAAGTTAATTGGCGTGGTCGAGCCGTTCTGTCCCTGATTGGTGGCGGAAAGATTATCGGTCGCGGTGGGGCAGTAGAAGAAATTCGCGTCAGAGCACACAGGAATTCCTGTCGCCGCCGTACTCAGGAAGAACAAACCGTTTGAGCCGGAATCCACAAAACTATTCGAGAATGATTTCCCTTGAAACGTGGTTGTGAAATCGCCGCCGTCATCTAGCGTTAGCACCGTGGCGCTGCCCAGTGCATTATTGGATTGTGTGCCGATGCCGAAAATCAGTTCGCCATTCACGCTGACTGCTCCGCCGGCTCCGACGGACGGAAGCTCGATGATGACGCCATTGTTATCCGTGGTGAAGAGAGAAACCGGATTCTGCAATTGTTCCGTGATCGGCTGAGCGATTTCCTGGCAGCCCGAAGAAGGGCAAGTGAAATAAATTCCCAGATTCGATTCCGCGGCGCACGCGGAGCCGCAGTCTTGTTTGAAATTTCCCACTCCTAGAATTCCATTTGCGCCCAAATCAGCAAGGCTTTGCATCGTCGGGCCATTGCTCGAGCAACTCGTAGGAATGTTGGCAAAATTTTCGGCGCCTATAATCTGCATTGGAAAGGAACTTGCTTTCTCGCCGGCAATTTCCATGTCAGTTGTGTGCAGTGGCCCCCACGTGGATCCCGATACGAAGGGAAAGCATTCGCCGATCGGATTGTTATTTGAATCGGTTTGCTGCGGCAGTGAAAATCCAGACGGGAGCGCGGAGGAAAGGATTCGCAGGCCGGTGGAACCCGTATCAATCAGGACGCCGCTTATAGTTGCGCAGTTGGAAGTTCCCGGCGCGCAGAGAGTAACGCTAGTATAGACGCCGTTCACCATCCCGGTTGGCCCGCCGCCCGCCGTAATCGCAACAGAATTATTCACGCCGGTTGGCGGAGTAACGGGCGGCGTGGTCGATCCGGAAGTGGTAGCCGTGCTTCCGCAGCCTGCTAGACAAATTAGAAAAGTACAGAGCAACGCAAGCAACGATAGGCTCGCGAAAAAAATTCCATTCTTACTGGATCGCATCAGCGGTCACTCCTTGTGGGATCATTTGCGGAACATAGGCGCGACCAAAAAATGAACGCGCGTGTCCACCGCGTTCGACAACCAGGCCCGGCAACTGAATTGAAACTGGTCCACGTGCGGCTTTTTTCCCCTGAGCGGCCACCATGTATTGATTGAAATATGGGCCAAGAAGCTGGCGAAGATCGGGCATCCACGGCCCGTTCCAAGTGACGCCGAACACGATGCCGTTGGGCGAAGCATATTCGCGCACGCGAATCCCTTGTGGCGATAGCATTTCATGCAGTTGATAACCGGACGTCGACGTGACCTGCCGCGAAGCGCCCATCTTTAATTGGTCGGCTTGAATGGATGAAATCGTACCGCCTAACTCCGCGCATGCTGGAACGGCTAAAACGATTGCCGCTAAGGCTACAGTTAGCAACGAACGGTTCCACTTTGCTTTTCGCTGGATCCAAATCATTAGATGCGCTCCTGTCAAAATTCCCGCGGGAATTCCGGCATAGTGATTCACGATTTAAATTTCGCGCCTGTTACGCGGATTTCGTCCGGCGTTGGCGCGCTGCACTTCTTAATGGGAGCTGGGCTGAAGAAGAAAACCGCTCCGAACTGCGGAACGATTTCCCCTCTGGGGTTTCGTGCTGGGATGAAACGAACTCAGTACATTGGATGGCGATGCTTTGAAGCCGGTTGCCTGAATGATTTCCCGGAAAACTGCAGCCTAATCTCGGAAGGTAAATTGGAATTGAACTTTGCCAACGCCCACTTTGTCGCCTTCGGATAATTTTTTCTGACCGGAAATAGAAGCTCCATTCACCACGGGAGTTTGCGCGCTGCCGCCAATATAGTAGCCGTCATCTCGGCTGGTGATTTGCGCGGCAACAGTCGGCGTGAACCATCCGCGTAATCGCACGGTGGCCAATTTGGATTTGCCGATTACGGTCAGTTTATTGGTGAGCTGATATTCGTTGCGATCCGTTTTTCCTGTGACGACCACCAGTGACGGAACTCGTTTGCGGCTGGGCGAAACTTGCGCTCGCTCGCCCATTTCGGCTGCTTGTTGAAACATCTCGCGCGATTGTTTGGTATCCAGCACCAACGTCTCGTCCATTTTCGGCGCGACGGATTTGTGCGCGCCTTCATCGGGGTGCACGGTGATGAAAGCCGTGTCGACCAACAAACAATGTTTGCCAACTTTAATGCTGTCGCCATGCTGCAGCACGGAGCGCTCGATGCGCATATCATTTACGAAAGTTCCGTTCAGGCTCTGCAAGTCTTCGACGAAAAGTTGTTCTTCGACCCAGGTAATTCGCGCGTGGTGATTTGATACGGCGAGATTATCGATCATCACTTCATTGTCGGGCGAACGGCCGATGACCATTCCGCGTGCGCCAACGGGAATTTGCCGAAGTTCTTTGCCGTCAAAACTGAGTATAAGGCGAGCCATGCGTGCAAAATCCTCTGTAACACGATGTTACAAGTGGCCGACCGGGGAGGGAATTGGATTTATTGCGGAATTGCTGCAAATGATAGCGTCTAGCTCGCGTCGCCGGTGGAAGCGTTTCCATCGCCGTGACGCCAGCGCTTAAACTTATCGAAAAGGCCGTCGGGTTCGGGAATCAATCGGACAACAATCGCGCTGGAATTGTCCAGGCCGCCATTTTCATTCGCCAATTCGATCAGCCGATCGGCGGCTTCTTGCGCCGATGTAGATGTCATCAAAGTGCTGGCGATTTCTTCGTCGGTCACCATGCGCGAAACGCCGTCCGTGCACATCAGGATCGTATCGCCCGGCATAAGTTGATGTTCGTCGGCGTCAATTCCAATTTCCGGATGCGGCCCGAGCGCGCGAGTCAAGACATTTTGCAGTTCGCTGCTTTCCGCTTGTTGAGGCGTGATCAATCCCTGCCGGACTTGCTCAGCAACCAGCGAATGATCGGCCGTCAATTGTTCCAGCGCGCCTCCGCGCAGTAAATAGGCGCGGCTATCGCCAACGTGAACCAGGCTCAATCGCTGGCCTTCCATCCACGCGGCAACCAC
>DASYNR010000406.1:0-5182 GCA_036008485.1 Candidatus Acidiferrales bacterium
CCTATCTCTGCTAGCTCGTCGTGCGCCATGCGCATCTTTGTGTTATCTTTTTTGCGCTCGTCAACTACGCTCATTATTGTGATGACGACGCGTCTGCACGTTGCACACTTTTGATTCACGAATACTAAGGACAGAAAATAAATGAAGGCAGCCTACAACGGTGTGGCGGTTCCTTCCGGCGGGAAGGCGATTGATTACGCAAACGGAAAATTTATTGTGCCGGACAATCCGATCGTGCCGTTCATTGAAGGCGATGGCACGGGACGCGATATTTGGAAGGCGTCGCGCGCGGTTTTTGACGCGGCGGTTGAGCGCGCGTATGGCGGGAAGCGGCGCGTGATTTGGTATGAAGTTTTCGCGGGCGAAAAGGCGTTCAATCAATTCAAGGAATGGCTGCCGGATGAAACAGTAGAGGCGGTGCGCGATTTTCGGGTGTCCATCAAAGGTCCGCTGACGACTCCGGTGGGCGGAGGAATTCGTTCTTTGAATGTGGCGCTGCGGCAACTTTTGGATTTGTATGCCTGCGTGCGTCCGGTGAAATATTTTAAGGGGGTTCCCTCCCCTGTTGTGCATCCCGAACAATTGGACGTGATGATTTTCCGTGAAAATACGGAGGACGTTTATATCGGGATCGAGTGGCGCTCAGGATCTCCGGAAGCGAAAAAGCTTCTGGAATTTCTGAACAACGAAATGTTGAAGGGTGGGAAGAAACAGATTCGGATGGATTCGGGCGTGGGAATCAAGCCGATGTCTCCATTCGGAACGAAGCGATTGGTGCGGCGCGCGATTCAGTATGCGCTGGATCACAAACGGCCGTCGGTGACGCTGGTCCACAAAGGAAATATTCAAAAATATACCGAGGGCGCATTCCGCGATTGGGGTTACGAAATCGCCAAGGAAGAATTTCGTCCGCACATTATTACGGAACGCGAAAGCTGGATGGTGGATAACCTGGACAAAAATCCCGCGCTGACCGTTGAGCAAAATGCGGCCATGATCGAGCCCGGACTTGAACAGGCGACGGACACATTTCGCAAGGAACTTTACGCTGAAGTGAAGCAGGTGCTGGATTCAATTTACGCGACGCACGGAAAGGGTCAGTGGAAAAAGAAGCTGATGATTAATGACCGCATCGCGGATTCCGTTTTCCAGCAGGTGCTGACGCGCGCGAGTGAATACAGTGTGCTGGCCACGCCGAATTTGAATGGCGATTATTTGTCGGATGCTTGCGCAGCGCAGGTGGGCGGACTGGGCATGGCGCCTGGATCAAATATCGGCGATGGCTATGGTTGTTTTGAGGCGACGCACGGCACAGCTCCGAAATACGCGGACAAGGATGTGATTAATCCGGGGTCGGTGATGCTTTCCGGCGCGATGCTTTTTGAATTTATCGGATGGCCGGAAGTGGCGCGGCTGATTGAAAATGGAATTGCGAAAAGTATTTTGCAGAAGCGCGTCACTTATGACTTGGAACGCTTGATGCCCGGCGCGACGAAGATTTCGACTTCGCAATTCGCGGCGGCGATTATTGAAAACATGGGCGCAGAGTCCGCGGCGCACAAATAACGAACCGAATTCTGAAAACATATTTGAAAATCCAAGGAGATTGACGCAATGCGAAAGAAAGTTACGGTTGTTGGCGGCGGATTTGTTGGCTCGACGACGGCGCAGCGGATTGTGGATTTGGAGCTGGCCGACGTGGTGCTGTGCGACATCATGGAAGGAATTCCTGCTGGCAAAGGATTGGACATGCTGGAGTCCACGCCGATTACGCGGTCGGATTCAAACGCGATTGGAATTTCGACGGCGACGGGCGATTACCGGCCGACGGCGAACAGCGACATCGTGGTGATGACCGCCGGATTTCCGCGCAAGCCCGGAATGAGCCGCGACGATTTACTGCGCGCGAATTATGACGTGGTGAAAGCGGTGATCGAGCAGATTGTGAAATACTCGCCGAACGCGATTTTGATTGTGGTGACGAATCCGCTGGACGCGATGGCCCAGACCGCTTACAAGCTGGCGGGATTTTCAAAGAATCGCGTTATCGGAATGGCGGGAGTTTTGGATTCGGCGCGCATGAGCACGTTTGTGGCAATGGAGTTGGGCGTGTCCGTGGAAAATGTTCATTCATTTGTGCTGGGCAGTCACGGAGACGACATGGTGCCGCTGCCGCGCTACTCGACGGTTGCAGGAATTCCGTTGCCCGACCTGCTTCCAAAAGAAAGAATCGACGCGATTGTGGAGCGCACGCGAAAAGGCGGTGCGGAAATTGTGAATCTGCTGAAGACGGGGTCGGCATACTACGCACCTTCGGCGGCGGTGGTTGAAATGGTGCAGGCAATTCTGAAGGACAAGAAAAAGATTTTGCCGTGCGCCGCATATCTTGAGGGTGAGTACGGAATTTCGGGATTGTTTGTGGGAGTACCGTGCAAGCTCGGCGCGAATGGGATCGAACAGATTATTCAAATTAAGTTGACGGCGGATGAGAAAGCACAACTGGATAAGGCTGTTGGGACGGTGCGGGAATTGGTTGGAGTGCTGGGAGTTTAGATCTTGATTATGACATCTTTTGCTGTAGCGGACTGAAACAAAGAAGCCCGCGCTGGATTCAATTCCAGCGCGGGCTTCTTTGTTTTGACGAAATTGAAATCTATTAGTGGCTTGTGTGCTGTGGCGCCGCCGGTATTGGAGTAATGAGCGTTGTAGTTTTAATGAACGTCATCTTCGGAAAGTTCTTCTCCAAGTAAGCCTTTCCTCCCTTTGAAATGGCGTCCGGATCCAAATTCTGGTAGGACGAATCGATCTTGTCGACGACATCCATTCCGGAAGTCACTTCGCCGAACGGCGCGAAACGATCTTTGTCCAACCGGGAATTGTCGATGTAATTGATGAACAATTGAGTGCCACGGCTGTTGGGCTGGGGCGTTTGTGCGTAAGTGATCATGCCGCGCGTGTTGCTATGCGTTACTGGATCGTCTTTGATCGTCGCATTTTCCCAGACACGATCAACTTCTGGAATCGCACTTATTCCCCACTGCGCCATGAAACCTGCAATCGCCCGATAGAAACCCGCGCCATCGTAATAGTGATGCTTCACTAGATTGTAGAAGCGATCGGCGCCATTTGGCGCCCACGAGCGAGTGACATGCACGGTGAAGTCCCCAACGGTAGTTGAAAATTTGACGTCAAATGTTTCGGGGGCTTTTTCGTTCAGTGCTGACGGAGTGAGCAGCGCTTTGTCATAAGAGCCGGCCGTTGCTGGCGCGGACTTCTGCATTGATCCACCGGCCTGCGCCATTGCTACCGTTGCCGCGCCGAAAATAATCGCGGCGGCAAACAACATATTCAAACGTGATTTCATTCTGAGTTCTCCTGTTCAACTATTTTGACTGCGCTTGCAACTTGTGGCTTACGCGCTCGGTTTCCTCCATCACGCGCAGCGTATTGAGGCCAAGAATTTTCCGAATGTCCTCTTCCGAATATCCGCGGCGCAGCATTGCTTCGGTGAGCTTGGGCAACTTGCTGCAATCTTCCATACCGTGCGGCATCACACTGCCATCAAAATCGGAACCGAGACCGACATGATCCGCGCCAACCAGTTTCACGGCGTGATCGATGTGATCGACGATTGCTTCCCATTCGACTTGCGGAAGTTTTCCTTCGGCGATCATTTGATGCGCGATTTTTTCGCCGTCGCGGATGGAGGCGGCTTCGTCTTCACCGGCGGATTTATCCGCGGCGGCAACACGGGATTTCATTTCCGCGCTTTTACTGGACGCGTCGCGATACGCCTGGCTCAAAAAGCCGATGTGATAATTAATTTGGATTACGCCACCCTTTGCGGCGAGAGCTTTGATCATGTCGTCGGTCATGTTGCGCGGGGCGTCACAAATCGCGCGGCAGGATGAATGCGAAGCGATCATCGGAGCTGCACTGACTTCGAGCGCGTCGTAGAAAGTTTTGTCGGAGACGTGGGAAATATCCACCATCACGCCGAGCTTATTCATTTCGCGGATGACGTCCTTGCCGAAAGGAGTGAGGCCGATATGTTTCGCGTCATCGCCGGAAGAGCCGGCCCAATCGAGATCGTTGGTGTGCGTGAGCGTCATATAACGCACGCCCAGCGCGGCGAACCTGCGAAGCACATTCAGATCGTTGTTGATCATGTGCCCGCCTTCGACTCCCATCAGCACGGCAATTTTCCCCTGGGCGTGGGCGCGGCGAACTTCTTCGGCGGTGGTAGCGAGCGCCAAATCCTGCGGATGCTTGGTGACCTGTTCGCGAGTCAAATTAATTAAATCGAAAGCGCGCTTAGTGGCGGGCGCGCCGGTCATATTGGCGTTGCACCAAATGGAAAAGAAAATCGCGCTCAGACCGCCTTCTTTCATGCGGGGAATATCGATGTGGCCTTCGGCATCGCGATGACCGAGATCGAAATGCTGGAAGAAGAAACGCTGCGGAGTGTCGTCGTGCGTATCCAGAACGATTGAGCTGAAATGCAATTTGCGGGCGCGTTCGGAGATTTCGTCGGCTGGCATTTTCGGAGAAGCTAGAGCTGCCGCCAGGACAACCGCGGCGGCGAAAATTTTGTAGCGTGTGTGCATTTTAATTTAAGCGCAACGCACTAGCCGAACAGCCATTCGACGACAGTATTCTTGATGGCTTCACGGTTTACCTGCGCCAAAGATTCCGTAAGCGGAATGGATTTCGGGCACGCATGCACACAATTCTGCGCGTTGCCACAATCCTGCACGCCACCTTTGCCGCTGATTGCTTCCAGGCGCTCGCGCGCGTGCATCGCGCCGGTCGGATGCATGTTGAACAAACGCACCTGACTGACAATTGCCGCACCAACGAAATTGCTGTTGTGATTCACTTGCGGGCAAACTTCCAAACAAATTCCGCAGGTGATGCACTTGGAAAGCGGGTACGCTTTTTCTTGAATTTCTGGCGCGATCTGCGGGCCTTCGCCGAGGTCGTAGGTTCCGTCAATCGGAATCCATGCTTTTACGCGCTTCAAATTTTCAAACATCACGCTGCGATCGACGGCCAGATCGCGCACAACGGGAAATTTCGTCATCGGCTCAATGCGGATGGGCTGATCGAGTTTGTCGATTAGCGCGGAGCAGGCCATGGCCGCTCGGCCGTTGATTACCATCGCGCAGGAGCCGCAAATTTC
>DASYNR010000407.1:0-2843 GCA_036008485.1 Candidatus Acidiferrales bacterium
AATTGCCAGAGATTGGTGGAAATAAATTTGAAGGCGATGAGCATGACGCCGAAAATTATGGCGGCGGGAATGATTACTTTGCGAGGGCCGAAGCGGTCTGCGAGACGGCCGACGAATGGAGAGGCGACGGCGAGCATTAAATTTGTGAGCGTGAAGGCGAAGGAAATTGCGGTGCGAGTGGAATGGAACTCGGCGGTGAGTGGTTTGATGAAAACGCCGAAGCAGTAGACGAAGATTGGAGCGAAGCCGAGGAGGAGTCCGAGAGCAGCGGTCAGGACTACGTACCAGCCGTAGAAGAATTTTGTTTGTGGCGTGGACATTGGATTGGGTGGTGAGGGCGCGGGGTGGTTATATCAGTAATTGGCGGCGGGATGGAAGAAAAGCATGCGGGCTGAAACCTGTGCCACCGGACAACCAAATTTGCGTGGTGGGACTCTGATTGTGAAACGGCTGGCCGCGGAATGTCCTGTGCGGCACGGCTCTAATGGAGTGACTTGCTTGCGAAATGAATACGAAACTATAATTGTGTCCATGAAAACTCCACTGGAGCACTCATCCATGAAAAATACTTTGGCACGGTTGATGGCTTTGCTGATGGTTGCGATTTTGCTTTTCTCTGCGCCCGCAGGATGGGCAACTTGCGGCGGTGGAGGTGGCGGAGGCGGTGGAGGAATGACCGCGGGCGCTGGGCCGAGCAGCGGCGGCAACTCGCCGGATCAGCAGGTCTACATGGTGCCGTGGAAAGTTCAATCGGCGAGCGATCCCGCGCCGAAAACGGGATTGGTGCTGTACTGGTTCCCGTCATCGAAAGAGGAATTGCAGAAATCGAGTTTGAGGACGTCGCGGCAGTTGTCATTATTCGCGGCGCAGTGCGTAGCGATGCAAGTGGCGACGGGCGATGCGGCTGAATCGACGTTGAAATTGGCAGAGGGCGCGAAGTTGCCGATCGCGGTGCTGGCTACTCCTGACGGCACGGCGATTGTGAAAGCGGACAATAAGGATGGATTCCTGCGCGTTGACCAGGTGGAGAAGATGGTCACCGACGAAATGAAAAAGCGCGAACAAGGATTGGATTCCCAAATTAAGGCCGCAAAGGAAAAAGAAAAGAGCGGAGATAATGCAGGTGCGATCGCTTCGCTGAAGGCGGTGGTGGATCAGAAGTGCTTGTTCCCGTCAAAGGCGAAGGACGCGGCGAAAGAATTGAAGAAGCTGGGCGTGAATGACGTCAGCGAAATTCCGAATGCGCCGATTTTCGATCGCGCAAAGAGCAAGCAGATTGAAGCAATGATGGTGCGCGGATTGAAAGCCGAGTTGGCGGCGGATTACGACACGGCAGAAAAATATTATACCGAAGCGCATCAGATGGATCCGGCCGATCCGGCGCCGCTACGATTTTTGGGCGAGCTGTATCGCCATCAAACCGGAGATTGGGACAAGGCGCGCGTTGAATTTGAGGCGATTCTTGCGATGCCCGCCGATCCGCTGTCGCGGTCAGTGGCGATGCACGGACTTGGCAAGATGACGATTCACGACGGAAATTTCGCGAAGGGACTTTCGTTGATGGAGCAGGCGGTGGAGACATATCCGCTGGCGCTGGCGTATCGCAATCTTTCCGTGTACTGGAATTCGGAAGGGAATGCGGCGAAGGCTGACGAGTACGTGCAAAAGGCGCTGGCCGTCGATCCGCAAGATCCTTACAACCTGGTATTCGCGGCCGCATTTTGGGCGGGGAATGGCAAAGGCGATGAAGCGTTGAAGATTGCCGCCGAAAATGAAGGGTTGCTGCCGGCGTCATACAATTTGGCGGCGGTTTACGCGCAGACGGGACAGAAGGATAAAGCGCTGGCGCTGCTGAAGCGGCATTTCTTTGAATACGAACGCACGAACGCGGTGCGCAGCAAAGAAATGATGGAAGCGCGAGTGGACGCTGTGTTTCTTTCGATTCGGACTGATCCGACGTTCGTGGCGATGACGAAAGATTCGGATGGGAAACTGGATCCGGGGCGGTCGATGGGGAATCAGAAGTAATTTTTATTACATTGAAAGCGATTCGAGACTGGGTCTGCGAGATGCAGGCCCAGTTTTATTTTTGCGCGCACCAGTTGTAGCACAGCGGTATCATCGGCTTGTTGCGCGGGACGAATTTATCTGCGAAAAAGGTAGGGCTGGCGCGGGCAATTTTTGAAGGGTGCGAGGTATTCATTGACGAAGATTACGACGCTGTTCTTTGATGTGGGCGGCGTGATTTTAACGAATGGATGGGATAGCGCGGCGCGTCACGCGGCGATGAGCAAATTCCAGTTGGACGCGGCGGAATTTGAGGCGCGCCACGAACTGGCGAATCCGGCGTGGGAGCGTGGGGAAATTACGCTGGAAGAATATTTGGCGCGGACGGTTTTTTATCGCGAGCGGACATTTTCGCCGAAAGAGTTTGAGGATTTTATGTACGCGCAGTCGCAGGCGCTGCCTGAGTCATTGGAATTTGTGCGAGGAATGGCGCGTTCGGGGCGATATTTTATGGCGGTGATTAGCAATGAGAGCGCGGAAATAAACGCATATCGGATTCAGAAGTTTGGATTGCGCGAAATTTTTGTGGCGTTTTTCAGTTCGTGTTATGTGGGTATTCAGAAGCCGGATTCGCGGATATTCCGGATGGCGTTGGACGTCACCCAGCGCGGCGCGGATGAATGTATTTTTGTGGACGATCGCGCGGAGAATGTGGCGGGCGCTCGAAAAGTTGCGATGAATACAATTCAATTTCAGAATATTTCGCAGGTTTCAGCGGAATTGAAAAATCTTGGGGTGCAGACGGGATCGTAATTTGCACGGAGGATTGCTTTGAA
>DASYNR010000408.1:0-2967 GCA_036008485.1 Candidatus Acidiferrales bacterium
GACTTCTTCTTTGAGTTGCTCGGGGCCGATGATGTTTATGCGGGCTTCGCGCTTCGCTTCGTTCGCGCTCATACCGTTGGACATTTTTTCCTCCTGCAGGAGATCAGAGTAGCTACGGATTTCGGCATCGAGATCGCGATCGATTTTTTCGCGGTGGAAGAAATTGCGGATGGTGGCGATCATTTTGTGCATTACAGTTACCTTTCAAAAAACAGCCGACTACGAAAAACTTCGGCCCACCTGAAGGTGGCCTCTACGAAAGCTCTATTCCGCATCCGGCAGGCGGAACATCTTCTGAAACGCCGGAAGCAAAGTCATCCACTGAAAATATGCCGATTGCCATTTTGGATTTACGCGATCGAGAAGCATTGCTTCGCCAGCCCCAGTGGAATAAACAACGATGCGTCCGGTTTTCGCGAGCGACATCGTGCGCAAGTCGTCCAATATTTTCGCGCGAATCGAGCGGGCGATGTCATCGAAGGATTTGTAATCCGGAAGTTGCGTGAATTCGGGGGTCGGCTTGTATTTCGCGGCGGCCAATTCGGCGATTCGCAACTCGGTATATCGAGCGACGCCTTCCTGCCAAAGTTGGAACGCGAGGTATCGTTCGGCTTCGACGGGGACTGCGCCGCGAAACTGTTGCTGAGTGTGGCGAAAAATTTGAGTTTTCGCGTCGAGGTCGGCGTCGGAAGCTGCGAGCGCGTCAGACAGCGCGTGAATCATTGCGCTGAATTTTTCCTGCACATCCGGCGAATCGTACGGGAATGGATAGTTGAGCATCCACATGCCGGTGGTGTCGCCGTGATCGAGGCCAAGAGCGGCGACGCCGGCAAAGTATGCTGGTTGGGAGTACACGAACTGATGAAAGCGTTCGTGCATCACGGTGGCTACAAATCGAGTGGAAGTTTTGTCAAATGTCAGTTCGGCCTGACCAATGACGATGGTGTTGACGCCGTTGACGGCGGGAAATGTGGCCTGCATATTCGGCGAGAACTGACGCTTGCGGTAGTAGACGTCGCCACCCAGCATGAGATCGTTCCCAAGGGGCGTGAAATCGCTCGATGGGTTGGGATGGCGAATCAGGAATTCGTAATCGGACGTAACGAGCAGGACTGCGAAGGGAGTCTTGTGCCAACCCGGCCAAACTTCATCTTCGAGCTGGTCACCTAAACGGAATGCTTCGCGAAGGCGAATACGGTCCGTATCGGAAAGGCGCGGAGGCGTTTGCGCGGCGGCGAATATCGGTACCAACACAATTAGAGATGCGAAAATCAGGAAGCGCGAATGCTTAGTCGCCGTCCACGCTCGTTGGCGAATTCTAATTTTACCGGTGCAAATCATGAAAGCGTCTCCTCTAAAGATTTTCCGCAATACGTGCGGCGAATGGCTAACCCTCCGCTTGCAGCGCGCGCGCGATCGCAAGCGAGATTCGTCCCCACTTTTCGGTTTCAGATTCGAGATGGCGGCGGCCAGTGCGCGTTAGTTCGTAATACTTCGCTTTGCGATTGTTGGCGGATTCGCCCCAATAGGATTTCAGCCAACCTTCTTCTTCCATGCGATGCAGCGCGGGAAATAGCGAGCCGGGCTTTACCTGAAACGTGCCGCGGGTTACTTGCTCGATGCGGCGTGCCACGCCCAGCCCGTGAAGCGGCTCGAGGGCCAGGGACTTCAGGATCAACATGTCGAGTGTGCCTTGAAGGAGTTCGGTCTGTTGCTTGGTCATGAGTGCTCCTACCGTATAGACGGTCGATATGAGAAAACGTCACGTACAGAATGTCAATAGGAGAGATTATTTTGGGGGGCGGAGTGGAGGCAATTTATAAGCGCAATTGGCGGCCCTTCGTACCTCGGGGTAAACGGGCAGGTCAACAGACCCGCCCCTACGCGCTGCCGATTAGGAGGCCGGCGATGAAGACCAGCGCGCCGCCTAACATTACTTGTGTGGTTGCGGAAAAGACTGGCGTGTCCATGTAGCGGTGGCGGACCCAGGAAATTATGGATAGCTCGCACACAACGACGATGGCAGAAATTACCATCGCGGTTCTGAAATCGGGAAATAGAAACGGCAAGGTATGGCCGACGCCGCCGAGGGCGGTCATCAGTCCGCAGATGCCGCCGCGGAGCCAGGGGTGACCGCGGCCAGTGAGACTGCCGTCATCGGAAAGCGCTTCGGCGAAACCCATGCTGATCCCGGCGCCGACGCTTGCCGCCATGCCGACGAGAAACGCGTCCCAACTTTTATGTGTCGCGACAGCGGCGGCGAAAAGTGGAGCGAGCGTGGAGACGGAGCCATCCATTAAGCCAGCGAGGCCCGGTTGCACAATTTGCAAAAGAAATAAACGGCGCTCGGATTCAGCTTCCTGCTCGCGCACGCTTTCTGGAAGATTTTTGGTCTTCAATTCCTCGGATTGCGTGACGTGCGCTTGCTCTTCGTTGGCGAGATCGTCGAGCAACTGACGGATGCTGGCGTCCTGCGAACGCGCGGCGGCTTTCTGATAGAAGCGGCCGGATTCCAGTTCCATTACGCCAACCTGTTTGCGAATTCTTTCGAGGTTGATGGGCTGAAGCATCCAAAGGGATTTACGCTGAATAAATCCGCGGACCTCTGCGCGGCGAATGTGAGGAATGTGCTCGCCGAATTTCTGCTGGTAGAGTTCGATGAGACGGCGGCGATGATTGGATTCTTCTTCGCGCATGCCTTCAAAAACCTTCGCTGACGCAGGGAAATTTTGGCGCACCGATTCGGCCACGTCGGCGTAGAAACGCTCGTCTTCTTCCTCGGCGGTGATGGCAAGGGCCAGAACTTCCTGTTCGGTTAGGTGCTCGAAATCTTTCATGACGAAAATGCCTCCGACAGTGCAGACGATTCCCGGCGGCGAAACTTGTGCGCGCGGGACCGCACGGCAATAAGATATAGGCAACGCGGCGCTTGCGCTAGTCCCAGCGTTACATATATATGTTAGCGAG
>DASYNR010000409.1:0-12712 GCA_036008485.1 Candidatus Acidiferrales bacterium
GCGGCGATGAGCTTGATTGCGATTTCATCAGCGAGCGCCAGGAGAGCTAACGCTGACGGTTCGCAGTCCAGTCCGTCCGTGTATCCAAATTCCGAATCCGGATTGAAGCACTTGATTCAAGACGCGCTCGCGGCCGTCAAGGCAAACGATCAGACAAGGCTTGCCGAGTTGACCAGTTCAATGGTGCTTCCCTCCCCCGAAGAATGGTTCTTGAACGTATTCGGACCGGAGTGGGGCGCGGTATATGCGAAGCTCTACGCGCAAAATCAGGGCCATGCGGCGGCGAATCTCGCAAACATTTTTTCGGACGCGGTCGCACAGAAATTCTCTATTGGTGAAGTCAGGCAATTCAAGAGCTCCTGCGACTTTTCCGCTGATCAGGACGAGTATCCGATGCTTGCCGCCCGTGTAGAACCCGAACCATTCAACGTGGTTAGATTTACGAAAGGCAACGAAGTTCGCACTCTTCGCTTCATCGCCTATGTTGACGGAGGCTTTCGTTTTCTTGGTCTCCTTCGCGTTCCCGCGGACCTTTATCCAGGCATGGCAAAAACAATGGGATTGAAACCCGGAGCCGAGCGGCCTTCAGATCCGGTTGTCGTTGCGGAAGACGTAGAGCGCGCGAAAAAGATTCACGATGTCGCGCCGTTGTACCCAATCGAAGCGCGCATGAGTCATGTGGAGGGTAAGGTCGTCCTTCACTCAATCATTGAAACGGACGGCTCAGTCGGCGACGTACGCGTAATGCGGGGGCAGTGTCCCTTCGCGGTGGCAACGGTTATCGCCGTGAAACAGTGGAAATTCAGTCCGACCGTCGCCGACGGAGTGGCAGTCAGAACAAGCACGATCTGGGAAGTCAACTTCCATCTGTCCGGGCACTAGCACGATCGAGTCACGGGCACCCTACTGCCCTCGGCGGCCACGTCCTGCTGCCGGTGTTGCGCCCTCCAGTGAAATCGGCGTAAGGTTCGCTTGTTTCAACTGATTGTTCACGGCCGCCAGATCCGCGTTTTTCACCGCAGTCCATTTTGCCATTGCGGCGTCGCCAAGTTTTTGCGCTTTGGCAAACGCGTTCACCACTTGAATGCTCGGGGCGTTGTCCGGTCCTTCCGCCGCTTGCAGCACCTGACCGAATTCACCGCCGACGAACATCAGGCTACTCACGTCCGCCGAGGGCGCGGCAACTCCGCTGGAATCCGGAGTGGTGGGCACGGTCACACCGCCGATTGCGGCGGCCTTTGCGTCAAGCGCATCGAGCGACGCGGACAGTGCGGAATTTCCGCCGACCTGCTTGCGCAAGTCTGTAATTTGCGCGCGCACACGCGCCACTTCTCCCCGGGCCTTCGCAATTTCCGCGGATTTCACAGAGATTTGCTGCGCGAAATCGAATTGCCGCTGCAATTCGGGCAGCGGCGTTTTCACTTGCGGATCCATTTTCACAGTGAGCGGCTGTGTGTAACTCTTTCCGTCAGCGGTTAATTTCACGGAATATTTCCCGGGAACGGCCCAAAGTCCGCCGCCACCACCTCGACCTCCTCGTCCTCCTCCGGCGTCAGCGCCAGCCGCGTAGTGAATATCCCAAGTCCAACGATGCATTCCCGCCGCAGCAGACAAAGTTTCGGGAGTGCGATTCCAATACGCGGGAATATTTTGAGCTGCGGCTCCGCCGCGTCCGCGTCCTCCGCCACCGCCGCCTTCGGCGCTAGTGTACGTGCGAACACTTTTGCCGTTGCCGTCGAGAATTTCCAACGTGATGGGGCCGTTCGCCGCAGACTTCAAGTAGTAATCAATCATTGCACCAGCCGGTGGATTTTCTGTTTCCGCAGAACCATACGGAAGCGGCGTGCCGCCTCCACTGCCAGTGCGTCGGCGCAGCGCCGGCTGAGGTGTAAACACCATTGTTTCCGGCTCGGAAGTCATCTTAGCAATCTGGCGCAGCGCGGTGATGTTATCCAGCACATAAAATCCGCGGCCATGCGTTGCGACAATCAGATCGTCGCCGTGAATTGCGAAATCGCGCGCGGAAGAATGCGGCAAGTTATTTTGCAATGGCTGCCAGTCGTCGCCATCGTTGAATGAAACGTAGACACCCAGTTCCGTTCCGGCAAACAACAATCCTTTCTGTTTCGGATCTTCTTTAATCGCGTTGACGTAACTGCCGTCGGGAATTCCATTCGCGACCATCTTCCACGTTTTTCCGCCGTCGCGCGTACGATAAATGTACGCCTTGTAATCTTCCAACCGGTGTCGATCCACAGCCGCGTAAGCTGTCATCGCGTTGGAATGCGACGCTTCGATTAGCCCAATTTTGCTCCACGAAGTTACATCAGGCGGAGTTACGTTCGCCCAAGTTTTTCCGCTATCGCGCGTTACATGAATTAATCCGTCATCGGTGCCGATCCAAATTGTGTCGGGAAGCAACGGAGACGGCGCGATGGTGTAAATCACTCCAGACCGCGGAGGTCCATTTCCATCGGCTGCGGTTGCTGCATCAAGATTCGGAGGAACGCCGGGATTTTCGCGCGTCATGTCCTTGCTGATGCG
This sequence comes from Candidatus Acidiferrales bacterium, assembly GCA_036008485.1. Taxonomy (GTDB): domain Bacteria; phylum Acidobacteriota; class Terriglobia; order Acidiferrales; family UBA7541; genus DASTCZ01. The sequence goes on from DASYNR010000409.1 coordinate 2,545, forward strand.
CGTCCAATTTTTCCCGCGATCAATTGTCTTCCACAAATATTGATTGCTGAAATAAAGCGCGTGTCCTGGCGCTTCTGAAAACACGAGCGGCAAAGTCCAGGTGTGACGAAATGGCCCGAGTTCAGATGAGCCGAGCATCGGCGTGATGTTGTGCCCCGCATTATCGCGCTGATCGCAAACGGAAACTGTACCGCCGTAAAGAATATTTGAATCGGACGGATCCACGGCGACGTACCCGCTTTCTCCGCCGGCGCAAATCGGCGCCCAATCGCGCATATAGGAAATTGATCCGTAAATTCCGCGGCTCACGGCTTTCACCGCTCCGCTATCCTGTTGCGCGCCGTAAACCCAGTACGGATCCTGATTGTCCGCGACGATGTGATAAATCTGCGCGGTCGGTTGGTTGTACCAGGAACTCCAAACGAGTCCACCATCCACACTGACAACGGTTCCCTGATCGCTGGAAAGAATCATGCGCTGACCGTCGTCCGGATAAATCCAAAGCTGATGATAATCGTCGCCCCCGGGAGCGCCTTTTATTGGAATAAAAGTTTTTCCACCGTCATCAGAGCGATAGACAGAAGTATTCGAGACATACAATTTGTCAGGATTTTTCGGATCGACCGCGGTGACGCAGAAATACCAGCCGCGCCCCCAAATGCGCTGATCGTTATCCATCAACTGCCAAGTTGCACCAGCATCATTCGAGCGATAGAGCCCGCCTTTTTTCGCGTCGGAATTATCTACGATCGCATAAACGCGATTGGGATCGCTGGGCGCAACACCGATGCCGATGCGGCCGTCGCCATCTGTTGGCAATCCGCCTGACAGTTCCTTCCACGTGCTGCCGCCATCTGTGGATTTGAAAAGCCCGCCTCCCGGACCGATGGACGGAGGATAAATTGTCCACGGCGGACGACGCGTGGCCCACAACGACGCGTAAATTATTTGCGGATTTCGCGAATCGAATGCCAGGTCAATCGCGCCAACATTTTCATTCTTGTACAAAACTTTCTGCCATGTCGCGCCGCCGTCCGTGGAACGGAAAACTCCACGATCCGGATTCGCGCCATACGCGTGGCCAAGTGCTGCAACGAAAACTGTGTTGGGATTTCGCGGGTCGACGAGCACGCGGCCGATTTGGCGTGTGTTTTCGAGACCAATGTGATTCCAAGTTTTTCCTGCGTCGGTGGATTTGTACATTCCGTCGCCGTATGAAATTTGCGAACGCATGTCAGCTTCGCCGGAGCCTACGTAAATGACATTCGGATCGCTCGGCGCTACGGCAATTGCGCCGATGGATGCGACATCTTGGTTATCGAAAATCGGCGTCCAACTTTCGCCGGAGTTGGTGGACTCCCAAACTCCGCCGCCAACCGAGCCAAAATAAAAATGATTCGGCTGGCCCGGCACGCCCGTCGCTGCAACCGTTCGGCCCGCGCGGAATGGACCGATCATTCTCCATTTCAGTCCGGAGAAGAGAGCTGGATCGCGCGGCCCCTGCAGCGCGGACAGCTTCGCGGATTCTTGACCGGCCTGGCGCGCCAGTCCGTGACCGGAACAAAATAAAATGGCGAGCAGCGCAAGACTGACCGACGCTGACCATCCAAGAATGCGAGTAGACGCGAGACGCCGAAACATTCTCATAAATGTTTTCTCCAATAAAATGAAACTATGACCAGTAGGACTTATATGGCAGATGTGCCGCCGAGCGCAAGCGTTACAGAAATCTAAATTTAATTCGTATTGCCGCCGCCGTGAACGACTTTGCAAAGTTTGCAGAACGCCGAAGGCTCAGCGTTGTCCACATGATGGTGAATGGGTTTCACAGTCTTCAGATACGCGAAGATTGCAGAGAGGTCTTCGTCCGTCATACCGCTATAAACTTCCGTAGGCATAACCGGATTTAGTTTGCGTGCGCGTACTGTGCCAGTGTGAATCGCATCAACAAACATTTTTGTATCGTAATAAGGAATTCCTGAAGGATCGGGAGTCAAATTCGCGCTAGCTACGCGCCCGAACGGACCTTCCAGAATAAATCCTCCGGCCCAATCCATTCCTGGTAGCGGCGCTCCATGCGCGTCTTGCGGCGTGTGGCAATCGAGACAACCAGCCATCGTGGTCATATATGCTCCACGTTTTTCCGGAGTGGAAAGATCGGGCGCGGGCACCGGTTGCGTGAGAGGCTGCGGCGCATTTCGGATCAAATACTTCACCGGAAAAATAATTTCTGTCGGCGGAGGCGAATTGCGAACGGGCGGGAGCGCCCGCAGATAAACAATTACGGAGGCCAAGTCTTCGTCGGACATTGAATGTAATTTTTCGTATGGCATCAGCGGGAACAACGCGCGGCCATCGTGTCCAACACCTTCGCGAATGGCACGCGCGAGTTGATCGTCCGACCAATTTCCAGCGCCGGTTTCGGGATCGGGCGTAATATTAGGCGCAACGATTCGGCCCGGCAGTCCAACGAACGGCATCTGCTGACCGGAACCGAGGTTCGGTTTAATCACTCCGGAACCGAGGGCGGTCCAATCACGCGGTGTGTGGCAGAACATGCAGCCGCTTACATTTTCCGCCAGATATTTCCCGCGCGCTAACCGTTCCGGCGAACTGGCAAACTTTCGCGAACTGTCGATTTGCCGCGCGCGTGGCCCGATGAATGGACGCCAGCCTATCGTGAAAGAAATTCCTGTGGCTGCCAGTAAAAGGATAATCACCAGCGTCCAGCCAAGAATTTTGCCAAACTTCTTCATCTAGTGGCCTCGTGATTCAACCGGTTCCGAATTCCAGTGTGGTATTGGCGCGATTGTAGTGAACAGGAGCAGTAGACGCAACGTGAGATTTGATATTTTCCGAAGCTAACCGTCTGAAGGACAAATGTCAGCGAGCGTGCGCGGCGAGTATCGGAGACTGATTCAGCAACGGCATCCAGTGATCGCGCGCGGCCGTGAACTGCTCCATGTCTTTGCGCGCGACTGGTTCAGCCGGCGGCAGATGCAGCGTTTCAAAATTACGGTAGGTTCCGTTTTGCAGAATCCGGAAATCAAGATGCGGACCGGTGGCGAGACCCGTCATCCCGACAAGCCCGACGCGCTGGCCGGCGTCAACGTGTTCGCCGACGTGAACTAGAATCTTCGAGAGGTGCATGTACATTGTTTCGTAGCCATTCGAGTGGGCAATGCGCACCAAATTTCCGGACCCACCGGACATGCCCGCAAAAATCACGTGCCCATTTCCGATGGACTGAACCGGAGTGCCAGTCGGCGCGCCGTAATCGACGCCGAGATGCGGTCGATAAGTTTTCAAAATTGGATGAAAACGTGACTGGCTGAAATGCGATGTAACCGGAGCGGCAAACTTAAGCGGCGATCGCAGAAATGCTTTCTGCAGCGCACCACCGTCAGGATTGAAATATCCCGGCGTTCCGGTTTCGTCATGGAAAAGCACGGCTTGATAAGGATGGCCCGCGTTTTTATATTCCGCCGCGAGGATTCGCCCATAGCCGGCGGTCTGCCCGCTTAAGTATAATTTCTTTTCGACGACAACGTGGAACGTGTCACCAACGCGCGTGTCTGTATAAAAATCCAAATCCCATGCGAATATTTCCGCCAGACGCACGGCCAACTCCGGTGATTCTCCGGCGTCTGTCACCGCATTGAAAAGTGATCCGCGAATAATTCCAGCAACAGTCACCACATCTGTGCGTGAAGGAATTGTTTGGATGTGCGATTCAAATCCCTGCGGTTGCCGCTCAATATAAAGCATGCGGTCGGCGTCAATTTGATAGCGCACGCTGCGAAGCGCTCCCGTTACCGAGCGCCCGACTGCCAGCAAATTTCCAGCATGAAAATGGCGAGGATCAAAAACAGTCTGCGCGGAGCCGACAATGCCGTTGGATGTTCCCAAGTCCAATCCCATCCGCCGCAGAGAATCGCTGAAAGAAATTCCGGGCATCACACGATCGCTTGTGTACAGCACAACCGTCGCTGCAATGTCACGCGCTTGCTCGGCAGCCGCGCGCACCTGTTGCGCGAAAGCTTCGTCGGCCTGTTGACGAGTGCGCGAAACTTTCACAAGCACCGCGGCGCTCGCGATTGCGAGCAGAACGTAGAGCGAAATACGAAGGATGCGACGAGTCAACGCTTTTCCCCGCCTTGATTAAGCAATTTCCAAAACCTCGGAATCATTTGTGCCTGATCCGGAGCGGTCTGTCAAAGGTGAATTCACGCACGCAAGCCGGAAGTGCAACAGTATCGGAAATAATTAGTTTATATTGAAAGGAAAAACAGTTTAGCGGTTCGGAAGAATTGAGGCCAACGGCGCTGAAGAAGTTGTGCGCTCGGCGGCAAAGAAATTCTGTTCTTTCAACGAATGATAAATGCGCCCGGCAATTGCGGCCGCATATGGGCCTTCGTCCTTGTGCGCGTGCCCGCGCACAAGAACAACAAGCGCGATACGCGGATTTTCCTGGTTGGCATACGAAACAAACCAGCCAAGGCGGGTGCCGTCATCCGAGCAAGTGCCGGTTTTTCCGAGCGGCTGTTCGCCTTCGTGATCGTAGCTGGATTTCGCGGTGCCATACAAAACAGCGGCCTGCATGCCTTCGCGAATATCCGAAACATAGGGTCCGATATCGAGTTGGTGTTTCACACGAGGCGCAAAATCACGAATCGCATCTTCGCTGCGCGGATATTGCAAGTAATACATCGTGCCGCCGTTCGCCAACGTAGCAACAAGCGACGCTAGTTCGAGCGGCGTCATCTGAATGCCTTCGCCGAAACTCGACATCCGAGCTACGCCACCGCGCTTTGGAGCTTCAGCGGTGACGGTTCCGGATTGTTCCTCCGGAATGTTGTACCCGGCGAGTTCGCCCAATCCCATCATGTGCGCGTAGCGCGAAACGGTATCGAATCCCATGCGGCTGCCCAGCGATTCAAAAAATGTATTGTTCGAGTGCGCCATTGCTTCCGTCAGATTCATGTAACGGCGCGGCGCAACCTTAATCATCGAATCGCGTGTGATGATTCCTTCTTGCAAAGCCGCCAACGCAATCGTCGGCTTGATCGTGGAGCACGGAATAAATCCATTAGAAAATGCCAGCTTCTGATTTACGACGGTCAGGATTCGTCCCGTCGCGGGATCGATCGCAACGACGGATCCGTTGTATTTTCCAAGCGCCTGAACTGCGGCGGCGCGGACAACCGGATCGTCATACGTTGAGGTATCGTCTTTTGCGGAATCTGCGAATGTGGGAACGCCAACGAATTTGTGTGTGGTTGTTTTTTTCGCTACAGCTGGTGCAGATGTTGTGCCGCTTTTCGCGGGCGGCTGCGTGGGAACACCGGCAGCCATCGCCGGTGGATACAACATCACCAGAGACATTGCTAGTGCCAAAAAACGCCCGAATTCAATGCGTTTGGACATAAATATTATGTTCAGTCTGCCCTGTTGGAAGCCACCGCGCCCGGCAAACTTCCGAAGGTGGTACAGCTTACGAGTAATAAGTGTTCAGATGCAATAGGAAATTCGTTTTTTTGTAACAACGACGCAATAGTACTCCGGTCTAGAGGGTTGGGTACTCTGTGTAGTTTGATGCCGAAATGGGCCCTCCGGGATGCACACTTTTTTTGACCGGACTATTTCAAAAATATCGAACCGAGAGAAAACGGCACGGACCCCATTTGACGAGGATCCGTGCCGTTTTGGAACACTGGCAACTATTCGACGTTCTGAACTATCGCGTCGTCGGACGCGGACGTGCCGCGCCAGAATTCGCACCAGCCGCCGCAGCGTGTGTTGCAGCAGGAGCAGGCTTTTCACTTGGCACTGCCACTTTCACGGGGGTCGCAACTACTTCGGCTGACGCAGATCCGTTTCCGTTTGACGCCGACATTTTAATCGGCAGTCCGAGATTCTTGCGAAGCGCCGCTTCCAACTTGTCGCGAACGCCCGTATTTTCCTTCAGGAAAACGCGTGAATTTTCGCGGCCCTGGCCCATGCGCTCGGTGCCGTAGCTCATCCACGTGCCGGACTTTTCGATCAATCCCTTATCAACGCCGAGATCGATCAAATCGCCTTCGCGCGAAATGCCTTCGCCATAAAGAATGTCAAATTCGGCTTCGCGAAATGGAGCGGCAACTTTATTCTTCACCACTTTTCCGCGCGTGCGCGAGCCGACAACTTTATCGCCTTCTTTAATGGCCTGAATGCGCCGGATATCCAGCCGGATTGACGCATAGAATTTCAATGCGCGGCCGCCGGTGGTCGTTTCCGGATTCCCGAACATCACGCCGATTTTTTCGCGAATCTGGTTGATGAAAATCAGGCAGGTGCGCGATTTGGATACAATGCCGGTCAGCTTGCGAAGCGCCTGAGACATCAAACGCGCCTGCAGGCCCATTTGCGGATCGCCCATGTCGCCTTCCAGTTCCGCCTTCGGAACCAGCGCAGCCACAGAGTCCACAACAATAATGTCCACCGCGCCGGACTTGATAAGCGCCTCAGCAATTTCCAGCGCCTGCTCGCCATTATCCGGCTGCGACACCAGAAGATTATCCACGTCCACGCCCAGCTTACGCGCGTAGATCGGATCCAGTGCGTGCTCTGCGTCAATGAACGCCGCCTGGCCGCCCATTTTTTGCGCCTCTGCAATCACGTGCAGAGACATGGTTGTCTTACCGCCCGATTCCGGGCCGAAAATTTCGATTACGCGTCCACGCGGAAATCCTCCCACGCCTAAAGCTGAATCCAGGCTGATCGAACCGGTAGGAATTACGCTTACGGGGACCAACACTTCGCGGTTACCCAATCGCACGATGGAACCTTTGCCGTACGATTTTTCAATCTGTGCAATTGCGTTTGCTAGATTTACTGTTTTTTCGTCAGCCACGTTTTCACCTCGGAAGGGAGTTTTCTAGGACAAATACGGGGACCCAACGCGCAGAGTATACCAAGGAGTAGAGGTCTCGCATAGGTCTCATGTGGGGCATGCTAGCATAAGGCGAACAAAAAGCAAATACTATTTTGATGCTTTTTGGGGTTCCTGTGGAAATCTATCGCCCACATCTAAGCCATTTAATTTCAATGATTTAGAGCCTCTACTTCGCTAGCTGATCGCCCGCTTACTTGGACTCTATATAAACCAAGCCGAGAGCCAATTCAAAATTGTTTCACTTTGGTGCAAATTTTCCTCTTTGCGGATCCGCTCAAACCGTGATACCTACGCTCTTTCGCAAATGCGTCGCGTAGCGGAATCGCACTGGAGGCCATCATGAAAATCGAAGGCATTCAAGGAATGACGGTCGATCAGCTCAACATGGAATTACAGCGCGGCGCCAAATTTGTAATTTTCCAATATGCGATTTCCGTCGTGGTCATGTCCTTCAAGCGCCCTTCGAGCATTTATTTTATTCGCGCTGGCGAAAATACCGTTGGCAAGAGCATTGGATTCACGCTGATAACTTTAGTTTTCGGATGGTGGGGAATTCCCTTCGGGCCTATCTATTCCTTTCAGGCGCTGGCCACAAATTTCCGGGGAGGAAAGAATCTCACAAAGGAAGTTGTTGCCGCGATCAGCAAGCCTGCGCCGGTCTCCGCACCGATTCAAGCAAAGGCAACTTAGGCGAGCGCAAAGTGACGCGCTTTCTAGCGCCCGGGTTTTAAGCGGAATACTTGTAAAAACCGCGCCCGGATTTCCTTCCCAGCCAGCCCGCCGCAACTAACTTTCGCAGGTGCGGGCACGCGCGATATTTCGAGTCTCCAAATCCTTTGTAGAGCACGTCCAGAATATCCACGCAAACATCCAGTCCGATAAAATCCGCAAGCTCCAGCGGACCCATCGGATGATTCATGCCGAGCTTCATCACCGTGTCCACAGCTTCGGGCGTGGCCACACCTTCCATCACACAAAAGGCCGCTTCATTAATCATTGGCATCAGCACGCGATTGCTGACAAATCCCGGCGCATCGTTCACAGCAACCGGCTTTTTCTCAAGCTTCTCGCAAAGCGCGACGGTCGTCGCAAATGTAGCGTCGCTGGTTTGCAGAGCGCGAATAACTTCCACGAGCGTCATCACCGGAACCGGATTCATAAAATGCATTCCGATAAAGTTTTCCGGACGCTTCGTTGCCGCCGCGAGCGTGGTAATTGCAATGGACGAAGTGTTCGACGCGAGAATCACTCCCGGCCGGAGCAACGAATCCGCTTCGCGCAGCACAGAAAGTTTCAGGTCGAGCCGCTCCGGCACAGCTTCCACAGCGAAGTCCGCACGACTTAACGACGTCGCATCCGTTGTTGCCTGCACGCGCCCCAGCACGCCGGATTTATCTGCCTCCGCCAACTTCCCTTTCTTCACTTCGCGGTCAAGATTCTTGGAGATGGTTTCCATGCCGCGATCCAAAAAGCGCTGGTCAACGTCCTTCAAAATTACGCTGAATCCCGCTCGCGCAAAAACATGCGCGATTCCGTTGCCCATTGTTCCCGCGCCGATCACGGCGACAGTCTTGATTGCGTCAACACTCATGAATCCTCCGGAACTTTGTGAATGGCAAGAGAAACACAGGCGAGAACGGCGGTCAAGTCAGGCTAAACATCTTGCGCCTTCACGACAATTTCTCGAATGATTTCGCGCGCCCGAGATTCGTCACTTGGATAGATCATTAGACGATCCCATTCTCCGTCGGAAACTACACGGCATCCGATACCATTTTCGACCAAACTTTGGCGCATCGCTTCCAAGAGATCCGTTCGCCAGATCGTGCAACTGGCGAACTTCGGATCCCAATCTGCAGGCACGGTTTTCGCGACATCGACAGGCGCGGTCGATTCGTCTTCATCACTCTGCGACGCCTCTTCAATTTTGCTTCCATCCGAATCGCCGGCCTCGGATTGTTGTTCATCCTCGTCGGGTTCGACAAATCGTGAATCAATCAGAAGGCGTGCCGGAGCCAAATCGTTCCGCGACACGTAGACCTGGGAAGCTCGAAACGATGCGGGAAAGAGAACGTAGTCGGCGGGAGGCGGTTCGGAAAATTTTATTCCCGCGGCCGTCAGCAGGACCTCAACCGCTGTTTGTGTCTGCCCGTTAGTCCCCATCCAAACTAACTCGGTGAAATCGCTGGATCCAGATTTGCCCTGCTTCGGCAGCTCACGCACTAAATCAGCGCCACAATCAGAGCACCTCGAAAAACCTTCGCGGTATTCGGTTTTACAGTTCGGACAGAACATAGCTAAAACGATCTCCTATCGAATTGGGGCAGTTTGCACGGAAGCTGAAGGAATTTCAATTGGGTAACCAAAAGAGAGGACTGGGTTAAGCCGCCGACGTTCGATCGAGAACTCCGCGAAGAATTGCTCGCCCCCGGTCCGCGTCTTCTTCGCAAACAAGTAGCTCTTCGCCGGCCGGGAACGACGAAATAATCCAGCACCGAATTCCCTGATCGAACAGCGCGTCCGACAATTCCTGCGCGCGATGCGTTTCGCCGCCGGACCATATCTTCACGGGCGCAGACATCTGTTTCGGCGCGTCGGCAGCTTCACTAGATTCGCGTCCCGAATTTTCCGACTCGCTTTCCCAATTTGTTTCAACGGCCAACGCCGAAACTGGACGCAGGGCGTCTTCCGCGACGCTTCGCGCGGCGCTTAAATCAGTTGCGCAGACGCGCACTTCCCAGTGGGGCAAACCGTAGTACCCCAACGCAAACGGTCGCGAAAGCGCGGCGGCGTAATCGCGTCGCTGGAATTCCTTATAGAAAATCCCCTCTTCATCCAACGCGCTCAGCACTACGGAAAACGAAACCGGATCCTGTCCTCGCCACAGCACTACGGAGGCCTCAGGGTGAGATGACGCAGCAAGCGCGGCTTCCGCTCTCGCGTGAGCCGCGGATGTTTGCAGCGCCACGCCGCAATCCGCGCAGCGCACGAAGCCCGCGCGATATTCCGATTTGCATTGAGGACAGAACATTGATGATTGGATGAAACTTCTCAACCCCTTGATTCGCCACCCACAACTCACACCTAAACTAAAAATTCACGCGGAAATCAGAATCGCTCAACCGCCAGCGCCACGGCATTCCCTCCACCCAAACACAGTGCGGCGATCCCACGCTTCAAATTCCGCCGCTGTAATTCGTAAAGCAAAGTTACCAGCACGCGCGCGCCCGAGGC
>DASYNR010000410.1:0-6913 GCA_036008485.1 Candidatus Acidiferrales bacterium
ATTCAATGCTCACACGAACTGCGGACTTGTTCAATTCTCTAACGGCGTTTCCGAAACACACTTCTGACTCATCCCCGGCCATCCACAACCGACATGATAATATGATTCGCGTACTCACGAAGAGGTTTCCTAGCCGGAGGCAACGACGAATGCTTCGCCGTCCCTTTTTGCCGATTTGCATAGCCGTATTCTTTGCTCTCGCGCTGACCAGCGCAGCTACCGCGCAGACCACTCCCGGAATTCCGTCTCCTGCGATCGCTCCGAATATGGGCACGCTGCCTCAGGAATCCATTGCGTGGCTCGAAGGCCTCATCCGCATTAACACCACAAATCCTCCGGGAAATGAACTCGCCGCCGCGAATTACATCGCCGCCATTTTGGAAAAAGAAGGCATCCCGCACGAAGTAATTGAAATCACTCCAGGCCGCGGAATTGTAATCGGCCGTTTGAACGCTTCCGTAATGCCTGACGCTTCGCGCAGCCTTCTTCTGCTCGCGCATTTGGATGTCGTCGGCGTCACTCGCGAAAAATGGACCGTCGATCCTTTCGCGGCCGTCACGCAAAACGGATATCTCTACGGCCGCGGAACCATCGACGATAAAGGTATGGTCATCGCGAATCTCGCGGCGATCATCGCGCTGAAACGCAATGCCGTTCCACTTCAGCGCGATGTAATTTTTCTTGCCGACGATGACGAAGAGCAAGGCGGCGACGCCAGCATCAAAGCCGTCATCGCAAAGCACTGGGACAAAATCGCGTCCGGATTCGCCATCAACGAAGAAGGCCGCGTAATCACAAAAAATGGCAAGCCGCTTTATGTCGGCATCCAGACCAGCGAAAAAGTTTCCATGAATGTCACCGTGATTTGCACCGGCACTTCCGGTCACGCTTCCATGCCGCGTCCGGATAACGCTGTCGTCCATTTGTCACAGGCCATCGCGAAAATCGGCGATTACGAAACTCCCATAAAATTTATTCCGGAAACAGAGCGCTTTTTCGAGCAGCTTGCCAGAGTTGAAGACGACGAGACCGCCAAATGGATTCGCGCGCTCGAACAACCCTCGCGCCAGAGTCTGGCCGTGAAACGCGTTTCCGAAATGAATCCCGCATGGAATTCCATGATGCGCGATACCATCGCGCCCACCATGCTGGAAGCCGGCGTGCGCATGAATGTAATTCCGTCCGAAGCTCGCGCCAATTTGAATGTTCGCCTTCTCCCCGGCGACTCGATCAACGACGTTCTCGTCGATCTAAAAAAAGTGGTCAACGATCCGCAAATCCGTTTTGAAGTTGTGCAGAACGGCGGCACTCCTTCGCCGCCATCATCACTCGAATCGCCACTCTACAAAACGATTCAGTTGGCAAGCGAACAAGAATTTCCCGGCATCGTCACCATGCCTTACATGAGCACCGGCGCCACCGATTCCGCGCAGCTTCGCCTGCACAACGTCCAAGCCTATGGCCTGCTTCCCTTTCCGCTCGCCGAAGAAGACGTTCTGCGCATGCATGCCGATGACGAGCGCATACCGCTCGATTCATTTCGCAAGGGCGTTGAATTTCTCTATCGCATCGTGAATGATTTCGTGGCGCGAAGATAAGTAAATGTCTCGTTCCACAAACATGCAAATGGATTTCCGCCGTTCAAAAATTGTTTGTACTCTGGGCCCCGCCACGGACTCCCGGCGCATGATCGCCCAACTCGTCCGCGCCGGAATGGATGTAGCCCGCCTGAATTTTTCGCACGGCACCCACGCATGGCATGCGCGAATGATCACGCTGCTTCGCGAAGCATCTTCATCCATAAAAAAGCCGATCGCCATCCTTGCCGATCTTGGCGGACCGAAAATTCGCACTGGCACTCTCGTTGGCGGCGTGCGCATAATGCTTCACGCTGGCCAGCGTTTTACAATTTCCACCGGCAACAAACCCGGCGATGTTTCCGGAATTTCCACCACCTTCCGCGCTCTCCCAAAAGAAGTTCACCGCGGCGGACGCATTCTTCTCGCCGATGGACTCATCGAGTTGCGCGTCACTTCCGTGCGCCGCAATGAAATTATTTGTGAAGTCGTGAACGGCGGCGAACTCGGCGAGCATCAAGGAATCAATTTGCCCGGCGCGGAATTAAAAGTTCCTTCGCTTCTGCCCAAAGATTATGACGATCTAAATTTCGCGCTGAAGCATGGCGTGAATTACGTTGCCGTCAGTTTCGTGCGCCGTCCGCAGGATGTAGAAGCCGCCCGCCGCGCCATCAAACGAGCTGGAATGGATACACCGATCATCGCCAAGCTGGAAAAACCGCAGGCCATCGCAAATCTCGACGCAATTCTCGACGTCGCCGATGGCGTGATGGTTGCTCGCGGCGATCTCGGCGTTGAAATGAGTCCCGAAGTCGTTCCCGTACTGCAAAAGAAAATTATTGAACGCGCGCGCGACGCTCGCCGCCCGGTAATCACCGCCACGCAAATGCTCGAATCCATGACGGAAAATCCGCGCCCCACTCGCGCCGAAGCATCCGACGTCGCCAACGCCGTACTCGATGGCAGCGACGCGCTCATGCTTTCCGGTGAAACCGCGCGCGGCCGCTATCCCATCGAAGCAGTTCAAATGATGGATCGAATTATTCGCGAAGCCGAATCCAGCATCACAACTTTCCTGCATCCTCACGCGGCAAAATGGGGCGTCGCAGAAACCACCGCTGAGCTGATCTGTCACGCTTCTGAAGAAATGCAAATGAAAGTAATCGCGGTTTTTACGGAGACAGGTTCAACCGCGCGCCTGATTTCACAGCATCGCCCGCGCCCGCAAATTATCGCCTTCACTCCGTTCGCGGAAACTCGCCGCCGCCTCGCGCTTCTCTGGGGAGTTTTGCCGCGCACAATTTCCCGCATCCGCGATATTGATGGCCTCGCCGCCGTCACAGAAAAGCGATTGCTCGACGAAGGCATCGCCCAGCGCGGCGATGTAGTCGGAATCGTAGCAGGCACACCACTCGGCAGCCGTGGCACCACAAACTTCATAAAACTCCACGTGATTCCCCGCCGCTAATTGTCGCTTTGAAATTGAAACGGAATTGCGTAGGGGCGGGTCTGCGACCCGCCCGCCTCCAAATTATCCACCGAAACTGCCTCGCCCCTATACATCCCGCGGCATCTCACCCGAAACAAATCTCAATTCACCCATCGATCCGGCGGCGCAGGTGGCTCCCCGCTCTTCTTGCGCATGTAAACCTGAAACTTCCGCATATTCCGCTTGCGCTTCCAATCGGAAATCTCATTTCGCGCGCCGGAAAAAAATGTTCCGCGCCGCAGATAAAGATATCCAATCAGCATTCCGCCTAAATGCGAAATGTGACTAACGTTATCGCCGCTCGAACGGATCTCGCTAAAAAATTCAATCCCGGCGATGATCGCAACCAGCCATCGCATTGAGATCGCAATCGGCAACGGAAATATAAACGCCTGCCGGTCGGGAAAAAGAATCCCGCACGCAATCAGCACTCCGTAAATAGCACCTGAAGCGCCAATTGTTGGCACATACGACGGCGCCTGGTGCCACGCCATCGGCAAAATTCCTGCCGCAACGTTGACGAGTCCTGCGCCCACTCCACAAATGAAAAAATAGTTCAAGAATCGACGCGTGCCCCACACCGGCTCCAACATCCTGCCGAAGCTCCACAACACAAACATGTTCAGGATGATGTGCAGCAAGTCACTCAGTGAATGAAGAAAAATGTATGTGAAAGGCTGCCAGATTCTTCCCAAAAAAACTACAGCGGCGGGAATCAGTCCAAACCATTTAAGCAGCCAAATGGTGCCCTTCTGTCCAAACTCCAACGCAACTAAATATTCCGCAACAAAAACCGAAACTATGGAAATCAGGAGGAATTTCAAACCAGGCATGAGAGGCTCGCCGCCGCCAAACTGGAAGCGCGAGCCTGAACTTCCGTACGAGCCACCGTATCTGCGCGACGCCATAGCCATCTAGGTACAGTCTAGAAGCCGCCGCACCGCCATGTCAAAAGGTGGCCCTCGCCGTAGCTAATCCAATTTCTTTCGCGCGAAAATGAACAACGAAGTCGCCAGCGCCACAAAAATAAATACACCGGTCCACGAATTCGCCGCAATTCCTCCAAGAATATGCGGCCCAAACAAAAAGAAATCTTTTCGCATCCAACCTTTATCTTCCAAAAGTTTAAAAATAATCGCCAGCAATCCGAAAATTCCGCCCGCTGCAATTAATCCGCTCGCGTAAAGCGATCCCGGACTCACCTCGCTATCCGATCCCTCCGCTTTTTCCTTGCCGCGCTCCGCCAACCAACGCACCAATCCCCCCGCAAAAATCGCCATTGTCGTGGCGACGCTCAAATACGATCCCACCGCGAACGGCAGCGATCGTATCCCCAGCAATTCCACCGCAATCACCAGAAAAACTCCCAGCAGCACCAATCGCCACGGCAATCGCTGATTCAAAATCCCGTTGATCACCGTCGCCATCAGCCGCGCTTGCGGAGCCGCCGCCTGATCGCTTCCAATTCCCTGCACCCACTGCACATCAATTTTTCCAACCGACGCGTCGTAAAGATATTTCCCGTCCGGCAGTGACGTCGCTCCAATCGAATTCACCAGCACATAAGTTTTCCCGTCGTGCGTGAAATTCTGATCTTCGATGCTGACGCCCGCCGCAATTTCGTGAATGTTGAATGGAATATCCACCGGATTATATTTCGCCAAACCCTTATTCATCGCGATCAGCGTCAATCCAATCGCCACCGTCGAAACGCTAACTCCAATGATCAATCCAATTTGCTGCCAATACGGAGTAGCCCCCACCAAATGCCCGGTCTTCAAATCCTGCGAAGTAGCTCCAGCAATTGCCGACGCGATACAAACCACTCCTCCAATCGTCAGCGCCAACACCGCGTACGGCGGCTGCTTCCATCCGACCACCAGAAACACTGCGCACGTCGCCATCAACGTCGCAATCGTCATTCCGCTAATCGGATTGGAACTGTTCCCGATTAATCCGCTGATCCTCGACGCCACCGTCACAAACAAAAATCCAAACGTCACCACAATCAGCGCCGCAAAAATATTTGCGTACCAGGTCGTCTGCGCTCCCGGAATCGGACGGAACGTCAGCATCATCCAGGTCAGCACAATAATTCCCAGCGATCCGATCAATAAAAATTTAATCGGCAAATCGCGCTCGGTGCGCTCGCCGCCCTGAACCAGCCCGCGTTCTTTGCGAACGTCCTTCAGTCCTTGCGTCAACGCCGAAACAATTGTCGGAATTGTTTTCACCAGCGTGATCAATCCCGCCGTCGCCACCGCTCCCGCGCCCATCGGACGTATATAGATCGACCACAATTGATCCGGCGTCATCTGCGGAATCGGAATCGTGCTTGGATAAAGCGCCGCGTTCGGCGCTAGTCCTCCAAAAAATTTAATTGCCGGCATCAACACGAACCACGAAAAAACTCCGCCCGCAAATAATGTTCCCGCAACTTTTGGCCCGATGATGTATCCCACTCCCAAATATTCCGAAGTAATCGCCGCGCGCAATGACGCCCCCGGAAGCCAGCTCGGCCGATATTCCGGTTGCTGCGGCCACGCGCCCACGCTGTTCATCAAAAATGTGTAAACGCCGCCAAGTCCCAATCCCCAGAAAACTCTGCTCGCAAACGATCCGCCGCGCTCGCCCGCCACCAGTACATCCGCGCATGCCGTGCCTTCAGGAAACGAAAGCGCGCCGTGTTCCTTCACAATCAACTGCCGGCGCAGCGGAATCATGAAAAGTACGCCCAGCCATCCGCCGAGCAGCGCCAACATAAAAATTCGCGAATACTCAAGCGGAAATCCCAGGAAAATCAGCGCAGGCAAAGTAAAAATCACGCCCGCCGCCACGGACTCACCCGCCGACCCCGTGGTCTGCACAATATTATTTTCTAAAATCGTCGCGCGCCCGAACGCCCGCAAAATACTAATGCTCAGCACCGCAATCGGAATTGAAGCCGAAACCGTCAGCCCCGCGCGCAATCCCACATACACAGACACCGCGCCAAACAAAATTCCGAACAGCGCACCCAGCAGCACCGCGCGCAAACTGAACTCCGCCATTACAGTTCCCGCATCCACATACGGACGAAAGTCCGCAGGTGGAGCGGTCGAACTCCAGGGCTTCGTAGCCACGCATCGCCTCCCAAGAAATATTTCGCGTTCAGCTTGCCGTTGAATTTAATTCGTAGTGAGCAGGCCGTTTTGGCCTACTAAGTCCCTGAGACTATCCATGCGCGCTTCAGATTGCAACATAAAGCCTTGCATGCCGCTGCAATCATTCACCTCCTCCGTTCGCCGTAACGGGCGTACTGGCACTAAATTACCCCCATCCCAGTACTTGACTTAATCGCTAAGGGGCGTTAACGTCCCGGTCACTTTATCTAGCCCGTACAGGTACCTCGCGGTTGACGCGGGCTAAATCGTTCGTCGCACGGCAAAACGCGTGACGCGCCAGTGTCCGATTGCGACGGTGTTTATTAGGGAATTCATAGAAGCCGCTTTCTGAGATCGGAGCTCACGATGGGAACGAAGCCGCGCATTTGCAACAGGTTTGCCATTTTAATCCTCCTTTTGGCCGCGGCATCTCCGCTCGGCATCTCTCCCGCTCGCGCCGCCGCTGCTGACTGGCCTCCCATCGCGCCGGCTGAATTAGCCATGAAAGATAATCCCGCCAGCCCCGGCTCCCTCGCGATGATTCTTTTTCGCGAAGAAATTGTGAACAGTAAGGATTCGTCCGAAACGTATTACTATCGCATCAAGATTTTCACCGAAGAAGGTAAGAACCACGCCGACGTAGAAATTCCATTCATCAAGGGCCTCTCCGACGTAAAAGATATTCACGCCCGCACCATCCATCC
>DASYNR010000411.1:0-11386 GCA_036008485.1 Candidatus Acidiferrales bacterium
TCAACCCTTATTGCCATCGTCGAACCGCTAATTCTGTTGTTCATGGCCGTCGTGGTACTGTTTATATTGCTGGCGCTTTATTTGCCGATTTTCAGTTTCTCGCTTGGCGCAAACCCTGGGGCATAAACCATGAGCCACGCAAATCATGTAGCCGGCGCACCGATCCTTACCGACGAAGTCGGCGAGCAGGAACGTTCGCGCCGACTTGCTGAACGCTACCGCTGCACATTCGTGGATCTGCGCGAACAGCGCATCGATCCTGAATTGTTCCGCAGCATTCCCGCCGAATTGATGTTCCGTTTCAACTTTGTTCCCATCGAATCGCGCGAAAATTCTTTGGTCATAGCCGTCGCCGATCCCGCGCAGGTGCTTCTGAGCGACGAACTCAGCCTCCTGATTGGCAAGAAACTCGTTCTCAACGTCGCCACTCCTTCTCAAATTAGCGATCTGCTAAAGCGCACCGAGCAGTCTCAGCGCGTTCTGGAACAAGCCACCGAAGCTTTCACTCTGCAAGTTGTGGAAGGCGAAGACGACGAAGACACAATTTCCGCGGATCGCCTCACCAGTGAAAGCGGCATCAGCCCGGTCGTCCGCTTGGTGGACACGATCATTTTCACCGCGCTTGAACGCCGCGCCAGTGACATTCATATCGAGGCGCGCGATATCGAAGTTGTCGTGAAATATCGTATTGACGGCGTGCTGCAATACGCCATGACGCCCATCGCCAAGGAATGGCACTCCACAATACTTTCCAGAATCAAAGTCATGAGCGATTTGGACATCGCCGAGCGCCGCGTTCCTCAGGACGGCCGCTTCCGCGTACGCTACAAGAGCCGCAGCGTCGACTTCCGCGTTTCCATCATGCCGAGCATCAACGGCGAAGACGCAGTGCTCCGCGTTCTCGATAAAGAAACCCTCTCCGAGAAATTTCACAATCTAACTCTCGATGTCGTCGGCTTCGATTCGGAAGATTTGCGCAAGCTGCGCCGCTACATTCGCGAGCCGTACGGCATGGTGCTCGTTACTGGCCCAACCGGCTCGGGCAAAACCACCACTCTTTACGCCGCCATCAATGAAATTAAATCCGACGAAGATAAAATCATCACCATCGAAGATCCCGTCGAATATCAGGTTCGCGGCATCACACAAATTCCTGTAAACGAAAAAAAGGGCCTCACTTTCGCTCGCGGATTGCGCTCAATTTTGCGTCACGACCCCGACAAAATCATGGTCGGCGAAATTCGCGATGAAGAAACCGCGCAAATCGCCATTCAGTCCGCGCTCACCGGCCACCTCGTTTTCACCACTGTCCACGCCAATAACGTCACCGACGTAATCGGCCGCTTCATCAACATGGGCGTCGAGCCATACAATTTCGTTTCTGCTCTGAACTGCATTCTGGCGCAACGGTTGGTGCGCGTCGTCTGCGAACATTGCAAGAAAATGACCAAGCCAACCGTGGAAGAAATGAAAGCGTCAGCGCTTGATCCTGCTCTCTGGTCACAAGTGCTGCTTGCGAATGGCGCAGGCTGTTTGGAATGCGCAGGCAGCGGTTATCATGGACGCGCCGCAATTTCTGAATTGCTCGATCTGACTGATAACATCCGCGAAATGATTATCAATCGCCGCCCGACTTCTGAAATTAAACGCGCCGCCAAAGATTCCGGCATGACTTTTCTGCGCGACGCCGGACTTGCCATGGTTCGCCGCGGTGTAACTACTTTGAAGGAAATCAATAAGGTGACGTTCATTGAGTGATTTGGGCGAATATCGGAAGGGAATTTACAGCAATGCGTTCGTGCGGAAAATCGCGCGCCTGCTGGACGCGATGCCGCATCCCCTCGTGGCTTGCGAAATTTCCACGCATCACGTCGCCGCCGCCCATTGGAAGCGCGGAACATTCGGACTCACCGATTTCGCCGTCGCCGAAATTCCTGCCGGATCGGTGAAGCCTTCCGCCGTGGAAACAAATCTGGTGGACTCAGCCGCCGTGCGCCAGGCCGTTGAAAAAGTGTTCCAACAAATTGGCGTGAAAAATCAGCCGATAACTCTTTTGGTTCCTGATGAAGTGATTCGCGTTTTCGTTCTGCACTTCGATGTTTTCCCCCGTGCCGCCTCGGAAGCAATTCCCATGCTGCGTTGGCGCTTGAAAAAGAGCGTCCCGTTTGAAGCCGAAGAGACTTTGATCTCTTATATGCGCCAGTCCCCGCGCGACGAAGGCGTGGATATCGTCACCTCTCTCGCGCGCCTGCGAATCATCAAAGAATACGAAAATCTTCTCGAAACTTCGGGACTATCCGCCGGGGTAGTAATGAGTTCCACTCTCGCCACGATTCCGCTGCTGGATGATGATCGCCCCACGATGATGGCGCGTCTTTCAGGCACCACGCTTACCACCGTAATCGCTCGCGAAGGCGTGCTGTGCGGCTATCGTTGCACTGATCTTTCCGCCGAATTGGATGCGCTCGATCCGAGGATTCTTCTCGATGAAATTTTCCCCGTGGCCACGTATTATCAGGATGCCTGGAGCGAAGGGCTGAATTCCGTGCGCCTTTCCGGATTCGGCGCTCGCCTCGAAGAATTTCGCGCGCCGCTTGAATCCGAACTTCACTGTGAAGTCACCGGTCTTTTGAATGCGGCCAATTCCGAAGGCCGATTGAACTCCGATAATAAGCGCCTCGCGGATCAGGATCTTGACACTTTAATTGGCTGGAGCATGAATCGCGGCGCCTAGCGTCCGCCAAATAAAACAACAATGCGAATCCGTCTAAATCTCGCCACGTCGCCACTTGAAAACGATCACCGATTCGTTTTTGGCGCCGCTATCGTTGCCACCATCGGCGTCATTGCTCTCTTCGGTCTTTCCTGGAAAGCCTATAACACGCGCGCCGCCAATCAAGCACGCCACGCCGAAATTTTGACCGTTCAAAATGAAGTGAATTCGCTTAACGAGCGCCGCCAGTCTCTCGATGCGTTTTTTAATCGTTCGGATATTCTGGAAGTTCGCGATCGTTCCGCTTATTTAAACGGGCTGATCACCGAACGCAGCTTTCCGTGGACCCAGATTTTTATGGATTTTGAGGCCGTCCTGCCCGAAGGCGTTCGCATTGTGAATATCAATCCGAAGCTGGTGGCGAATCATATTGAACTGCACATGAATGTCGGCGCGGTTTCAGACGAAGCCAGCTCGAAATTCCTTGTGGCGCTTGAGAAGTCGAAAAACTTTTCTCACGTAGCGTTGACCTCTGAAACTCGGCCGCAACGCTTGAACGATCAGGATCATGTGTATCTCGATTTGACCGCGGTGTACGCGGGAAACTGAACTATGGCTATTGGATCGAAATCCCGGAAGAATGCAATCCGAATCATCATCGGATTAATTTTGCTCGCCGATATTGGGCTGATCGGTGTGAATTGGCAGCTCGCTTCTGCCCAGGGCAATCCTGCCGACGAACTCCGTGCACTTCGTATTCGGCGCGATTTGATGAGCGCGGACATTCGCCGCGCCGAAGCCATCCGCGCCAGTCTCCCCGCCGTCCAAACCGAAACTGCTTCGTTCATGGAAAAGGATTTGCGGCCCACCGGCGCGTGGTCCTCGACCATCGTAGACGATCTTGGTGCGCTCGCGAAGGATTCCGGTTTGCAACTTACGTCCACACATTTTCGGCAGAAGTCGATCGATAAACGAGGTGTGGATGAAATCACCATCTCCGTCACCATGCAGGGCGCTTATCCCAGTCTCGTGAGTTTTATCAATTCGCTCGAACGCTCCAAGAATTTTTATTTGCTCGATAGCCTTTCGCTCGATACCGGCAGCGAAGGCACGTTGAAATTGAATCTCGAATTGCGGACGTACTTCCGCTCATGACCAAACGCGAACGCTCGCTCGTAGGTCTCCTCGTCGTCCTGGCCGCGGTGTCGGGGCTGATCTACTATTTCAACACGCGCGAAACTTCCAGCGCCGCGTCCGTAGTGTCTGTTGACGGAAATTATGTGCCCATGACTGTCGAGAATCCTTCGCTCCAAATCGATAAGCTCGAAGCGCTACGCCACGTCGAATATACCGGCAGCCATCGCAATATTTTTAGCGAAACTCCGCCGCCGCATATTCCCACGCCAGAAGAAGTAAAAAGAGCTGCGGCGAACGCTCCGCCAGTAATGCCTCCTCCGCCACCGCCGCCTCCACCCGTGCAAGTGGACGTGAAATTCTATGGCTACATTGACGATCCGCGCACCGGCGCGCGCCGCGCTTTCTTCACAAATGGAGAAGACATTTTTATCGCCGGGATCGGTGACATGTTGGAGAACCGCTTGCGCGTCACGAAGATTGGAAACGATACGGTTGAACTGATGGAAGTTTCCTCATCGCGCCGCACCACAATCCCAATTGAACAGGACGCGCATCCATGACCGCGCGAAATTCCAATCGCGATTCAAAACGAGGCCAGCGTGGTTATGCGCTTCTCATGATGATTTTTCTCGTGGCCACAATGATGACCTTCGCCGTCATGGCCACCTTGAGCGTGAAGGCGGAAGGCCAACGCGAAAAAGAAGACGAGCTCGCCTGGCGCGGCAATCAATACGTTCGTGCCATCCGCCTTTTCTACAAAAAGAATGGCCGCTTCCCGAAGACCATCGACGAATTGACGGCCTATCACACCGATCAGCCGAATTTCATCCGCAAAGCTTACAAAGAACCCATGAACAAAGCCGATGGCTCGTGGCGGCTGATTTACGTTTTGCCGAATGGCCAGCTACAGGGAAGCGTGATGCACACGCAGTTGGCTGGCGCGATGCCCATCGCCGGTCCACTCGGAGGCAATCTCCCAAGCGGAACTGCCGCCACGACGGGTGTCGGCGGCACGATGCCGCCAACTACTGGCACGACGGGAACGCAATCTCCGACTACCGCCACGCCAACCACCGGAACTTCGACCTCCTCCAGTTCGTCTTCCAGCGATTCGACAGTTTTCGGCGGAAGTATTATCGGAGTGGCCAGCAAAATTAAACTTCCATCCCTTCGCGTTTACAAACTTGGCAAATCCTATTACGAGTGGGAATTTATCTGGGATCCAACGGCCGTCTCCGGCGCTCCAGGCGGAACGCTTCCGGGCACGCCAAACGCGCCGGCCACGCCCGCCGGAACTCCGCCAGGGACGCAACCCCCCGGCGCGCCCGGCCAGCCCGGTGGAGCCGTCGGCGGCCCTCCTCAAGGCCCGGGACAATAACCCGACGCCACAGATATGAACTTGCACCAAAATAGTGCAATCGCGATGCTATCTCGCATCAATATCAAAACAAATGACTTGTAAGTCCCTTGTTTTCACACTGATGCCAAAATCGCCCGACCTAACTCCTTTGTTTTTATACTGATGCGCAAAACAGGCGGGGAGGGGTACCCCATCAAAAACTCGAGATAGCGCCCATTCCCAAAAATTGGAATTTGTTGATTATGGCTTCGTCTGAGGGGATTTCCTTGAAGCGGAAAACTGCACATTCGACGTGCCTGCGGGCAAAGCAGCAGGCGATATTCCCTGATTCACTCGTGTCGTAATTCGCCGCACATAGTCCTGCGTTTCGCGAAACGGCGGAACGCCGCCGTACTGAATAACTCGATCTGGTCCGGCGTTGTAAGCCGCCAGCGCCAATTCTACATTTCCATCAAACCGATTCAGCATCTGTTTCAGATAAGCAGCGCCTGCGTCAATATTCTGCGCGGGGTCAAACGGATTTTTCACCAGTAAGCGCGAAGAAGTTTGCGGCATCAACTGCATCAAGCCCTGTGCATTTTTCGGAGAAACTGCGCGCGGATTAAAATTCGATTCCGCCGCCATCACATTCGCCAGCAGCAGCGGATCCAGTGCGTATTTCGCAGCGGCCACGCGAATCAATTCCGCATATGGGCCGTTCAAGGTAACGACAGGTTTCGCTACGATTGGTTCAGCCTGGAAAATTTCTTCAGGCTCGAATCGCAGAATATCATCGGCCGCGACGTCGACAGCGCCGCCGGCCAAATGCAGCCGCACCGTTGCGCCGGAAACTTCGTATCCGGTAATGTGAAATCGCGCGCCGGATCGCATCACCGCATATTCGGCGTGTGCCGCATTCCCAGCGCAAAGGCAAATCGCTGCCAGTGCGAAAGCCCGCGCAAGCCGAGTCGTCCACGATCGTGGGTTACACAACCGCAGCATCGGATTTTCCGGGCTGGTCATAATTTTCATGAAATCGGTTCCAACGCATACGCGCAAATGGCCGCGGCAACGCCTGCTTCGTCATTGCTCAAAGTTTCGCGCCACCCGCTGCGCTTCAACTCAGCTACAGAGTTTCCCATAACTACGGGAACGCCTGCAAATTCCAACATTTCCTGATCATTCAAATTATCGCCGATCGCCATCACTTCTTCGCGCTTATAGCCTTGCAGCGCCGCCCATTCGGCAAGCGTCGCTCCCTTGGATACCGCTGGATGCACCACATCGGCTAACGCAAAATCGCGCGATTCATATTCGGTGATCGCCAGCGCAAATAGACTCGCACCGGGAATCGTACGCAGCACACGTGCAACATCGCGTACATTCGTCACAGGTCCTGTGTACATCACTTGGATCGGATCCTCCGTAAGACAAGACTCCAGTGGCGAGCAAAAGGATATAAATTCTTTGTTACGTTCGTAATATCCGCGCCGCGATTCATTCTCCATGTCCAGATGGTCAAATATCACCTGATTCTCTCGCGGACGGTCAAACACCACCGCCGTCCCGTCAACAAAATGCTTCGTGGCCGCCAGCACATTTCGCGCCACACGCACCGGCAGTAATTTTCGCAGCCGTGTTTCACCATCGCTCGACTTCACCAGCGCGCCATTATTCACAACCATCGTGATCGGGCATCCCAATTGCGCTGCGATTGGCTTCGCGAAATCAAATCGCCGTCCAGTCACGAGCGCCACTTCAATCCCGCGCCGTACAGCTTCCGTAACGGCTTCGCGGTTCGCATTGGGCAGATTCCATGCGCTGTCCAGGAGTGTGCCGTCAATATCCAGCGCGATAAGGCGAATCGCCATGATCCAATTCTAGCCGTATGCCGTGCACCTGGCTACTGGCCATCCGGCCAGCGTTGTCATCGTTGCATTCGTCAACGTGTTAGACGCAAAAAGGGAATTAGCGTCCTGTGATAAACTTACCTCTCCCATGTCACTACAAAACCTGTCTTCTCTAACGCATTTGGAATGCTCGCAGTGCCACAAAACATACCCACACGACAAACTCCAGAACCTCTGCCCGGATGACGGCAAGCCTCTTCTCGCGCGCTACGACCTTGCGAAGGCCGCCAAAACTCTTACCTGCGAAGCCCTCAAGAATCGTCCAAATGATATGTGGCGGTACGCCGAAGTGCTTCCCGGCGATGATCGAGTTACTCTCGGCGAAGGCATGACGCCCGTTCTCCTCGCCGCTCGCCTCGGCAAAACGATGGGCCTGAATCGCCTCTATATCAAAGACGAAGGCCTAAATCCAACCGGCTCATTCAAAGCCCGCGGACTCGCGGTTGCCGTCACACGCGCCAAAGCTCTGGGCGCAAAAGCTTTAGCAACTCCCACTGCGGGAAATGCCGGCGGTGCACTCGCAGCCTACGCCGCAAAAGCAGGAATCCCCGCGGTAATTGTGATGCCTGCGGACACTCCCCGCGCGAATGTTTTGGAATGTATGGCATTCGGTGCGGACGTGCGCAAACTCGACGGACTAATTTCCGACTGTGGCAAATACGTCGGCGAAAATAAGGAAAAAAACGGATGGTTTGAAGTCACCACGCTGAAAGAACCGTACCGCATCGAAGGCAAAAAAACGATGGGTTACGAATTGTGGGAACAGTTTGATGGAAAACTTCCCGACGTAATTATCTATCCCACCGGTGGTGGCGTAGGCCTGATCGGCATGTGCAAAGCGTTTGACGAAATGCAAACCATGGGCTGGATCGGCGCCGAACGTCCTCGCATGGTCAGCGTGCAAGCCACTGGATGCGCGCCAATCGTGGATGCTTTTGACAAAGGCGCGCCCGCTTCCGAATTTTTTCAGAATGCCGCAACCATCGCTTCGGGGTTGCGCGTGCCGAAAGCCATCGGCGACTTCATCATGCTTGCGGACATCAAAACTACGCACGGAATCGCCATCGCCGTAACCGACGATGAAATGCTTTCGACCGGCAGGGAACTGGCTCGCCTGGAAGGAATGTACGCCGCACCCGAAGGCGCGGCAACCGTGGTTGCCGCGCAAAAACTTGCGAAACGCGGATGGATTCGCCCCGACGATACCGTCGTGCTTTTCAACACCGGCACCGGATACAAATATAACGAAGCCTGGGAAGCAGCTCTCAAGTCGAATTCTTAATTCGATCTCTTCCCCGGAATTCAAGGTTGCTTAGTGGACAAAATAGCTGTCACAGATCGGCTTTACTATCACGATTCCTTCCTGAAGGAGTTCGACGCCGAGGTAATTTCCTGTGATCAGGACGCAAATCGTTGGCGCGTAGTTCTTGATCGCACCGCGTTCTATCCCACATCCGGCGGACAACCGCATGACACCGGAACTCTGGGCGAGGCAAAAGTTTCAGAAGTCCTCGACGAAGAAGACGGCAATCTTATTCATTTCACTGATCGCGCTGTTTCTGTCGGCCCAACTCATGGCCGCATTGATTGGGAACGCCGCTTCGATCATATTCAGCAGCATACCGGGCAGCATTTACTTTCCGCCGCGTTCATTGAACTTTTCAAAATGCAGACCGTCTCATTTCATCTCGGCCGCGAAATTTCCACCATCGATCTCGCCGCTCCCGCGCTCGATCAACGTCAACTCGAAGCCGCCGAGCGGCGCACCAACGAAATTATTTTCGATGACCGTCCGATAAAGATTCTATTTGGCACAGCCGAAGAATTGGCCACGGCGGGAATCCGCAAACAAGTCGACCGCGAAGGAATTCTCCGCGCCATCGAAATCGAAACTTTCGATCGTCAGCCCTGCGGAGGCACGCACGTTGCCCGCACCGGCCAAGTTGGAGTGATTCTTCTGCGCAAACTCGAAAAAGTGAAAAGCGCCTGGCGCGTGGATTTTGTTTGCGGATATCGTGCCATGCGCGCCGCTCGCGCAGACGCCATGCTCCTCGCCGAAGCATCTCGCCAATTAAGCTGTGGCCCAGCCGACGTTCCCGCCATGGTTGCGCGCGCTCTGGAAGAACGCCAGTCCGGCCATCGCGCCCGCCAGCGCCTCACGGAAGAACTCGCCGAAGTTCAGGCGCTTATGCTGCTCGCCACCGAGGGCCGCGCCGGAAAATCCGGTCAGCCAGTCGTGCTTTCGCGTGTGTTAGAAGAGCCCGACCAAAGTTACTTGCGTCTGCTCGCCACAAAAATTGTCGCCCAACCCAATGTCCGCGCGATTATGGGAACTCGTGCTGGCCACATAATTTTCGCGCAAAGTCCTGGACTTGGCGGTGACATGAATGCTCTTCTGCGCGATTGCATTTCAATCGCCGGCGGAAAGGGCGGCGGCACCAAAGATTTCGCGCAAGGCAGCCTTCCCGACCCGGCTCGCGTCGAAGCCGTAATGCAGCGCGCGCTGGATTTGCTGCAGCAGAATTCGTAATCGCACAAACCGCCGCGCCGCTTCAAGCGTCAAAGTTTAGTAAGGGTATTTGCAGCAGATCGATTTGCCCGCAAACGGAGTCCATCGTGAAACGAAAACCGATTCTGCTTCTCGCAACTTTGTCAGCGCTAGTTCTCTGCACGCTGACGTTCATCGGCTGGCGCGCATCCGCCGCGCAATCCGCCAATCCCTCCGTCGACGATATTCTTGCGCGCTACGTCGCCGCGCTCGGCGGCCGCGCCGCTATTTCCAAACACACCACAAGAATCTCGAAAGGCACGCTGGAGCTGGTCGGCGTAACACTCGACGGCACGGCCGAATCGTATTCCAAAGCTCCGAACAAATTTCTTTCGATGATCAACATTCCCGGCTACGGGGAAGTTCGACGCTGCTTCGACGGCCAGTCCGGCTGGATATCCGGCCCGGATACCGGCATTCAGCCGCTCGCCGGACAGGATTTATCGTCGACGCAACGAGACGCAGTTTTCTACCAATCGCTCGAACTGAAGAAGACCTATCCGCAAATGGCGTTGAAAGGGAAGGAAGATGTCGGCACCTGGCCCGCCTACGTCATCGAGGCAAGTTCCAGTGACGGCAGCGTGCGTCACATGTATTTCGATGTTTCCTCCGGCCTGCTCATCCGCGCCGACGAAGATTCAATCTCGCCGCAGGGACGCGACACCATCCAATTTTTCTTTGAAGACTATCGCGATGTAGACGGCGTGAAGCAGCCCTTCACCGTCCGCCAGGTTCACGGCAAAGTAAGTTTCATCGTGCGCCTCACCGAAGTGAAGTGGGACGAACCCATCGACGACGCCAAATTTGCCAAGCCCGCGCAATAACGCCGTTGACTCCTAATAGCTAATCATCTAGACTAATCATCTAGGTTATTCAGGTGAGGAGACGCCATGCGCACCGTCGGTCTATTTGAAGCAAAACAAAAATTTTCGGAGCTAGTCGAGCGTGCAAACGAGGGCGAACGCATAGCCATTACGCGTCGCGGGAAGCTGGCTGCTTATCTGATTCCGGCTAAGCCTGCCAGAAGCGTGAAAGAAATTTTTGAAGACATCGATGTCGTGCGAAAGCGAACCAAACGCATTAAAGGTCTGACAATTCGGGCGATGATTGAGGAAGGCCGGATGTGACGAGATTTGTCGTGGACGCATCTGTCGCCTTGCGCTGGTTTCTAGACGTACCGATTCCGCCGTATGCCGCCAGAGTTAGGAAGATGCTGGAGGATGGCGATCGAGCGGTGGTGCCGGCAATTTGGCATCTCGAGATGGCGAACACACTTCTCATTTCGACGAGGCGCGGGAAGATTACTCAGAACGATGCAGACACGCTTCTCTTTAACATCGAAAGTTTACTGCATGGATCTATTGAGACTCGAATCGAAGGCATCTCAGTTCGCCGAGCTATGGCAGTAGCGCGCGCTTGGAGCCTGACCGCCTACGATGCTTCGTATCTCGAATTAGCCCAAACAGAAAAACTGCGCCTCTCAACCCTGGACGTTCAACTTCGAAACGCCGCCGTACGAGCCGGCGTCGAGCTTGTCCCCTAAGCCGAGAAATCCTTCGGCTTCATTCACGTCAATTTTGGAAGGAAATTTGGTGGACGGCGCCGGGCTCGAACCGGCGGCCTCCTCGTTGCGAACGAGGCGCTCTCCCAGCTGAGCTACACGCCCACTGCGTACCCGCTATTTTAACAAACGCTTGAAGCAGCGCCAATGAACTTCCGAACAATTCAGGGGACCCCTG
>DASYNR010000412.1:0-3437 GCA_036008485.1 Candidatus Acidiferrales bacterium
AATGAAGATTTTCCGGGTGTTGGTGTGGGCCGCGGTGGCGCTTGCGGGCGCCGCCGGACTTTCCGCGATTGCATTTGAACGCGGCGAGCCGCTGAACGCGACGTGGTTTATTATTGCCGCGGCCTGCACCTATCTTGTTGCATACCGTTTTTATTCCGCATTTATTTCCGCAAAAGTTCTGGCGCTTGACGCAACCCGTGCAACTCCGGCGGAACGTCTGGACGACGGACGCGATTACGTTCCGACAAATAAATGGGTTTTGTTAGGACATCACTTTGCGGCGATTGCCGGGCCCGGTCCGCTCGTAGGCCCAACACTAGCTGCGCAATTTGGATATTTGCCCGGAACACTTTGGCTGATTATTGGCGCGGTGCTCGGCGGATGTGTGCAGGATTTCGTAATTTTATTTTGTTCGATGCGCCGCGATGGGAAATCGCTGGGACAAATGGCGCGCGAAGAAGTGAGCCGGCGTGGCGGATTCATCGCGCAAATTGCGGTGCTGGCGATCATGATTATTTTGCTGGCGGTGGTCGGACTGGTCGTAGTGAACGCGCTGAAGTCTTCGCCGTGGGGAATGTTCACGCTCGCGATGACGATCCCCATAGCAATGTTGATGGGACTCTATTTGCGTTACTGGCGGCCGGGACGTGTACTGGAAGCGTCGGCAATCGGAGTTTCACTGGTGCTGCTCGACGTTGTCGCCGGGCAATGGGTGGCGGGTGCGCCATCGTGGGCGCGAATTTTTTCGCTTTCCGCTCCAGCGCTCGCGGTGGGACTAATTATTTATGGATTTGCAGCGTCGGCGCTGCCGGTTTGGTTGTTACTGGCGCCGCGCGATTATTTGAGCGCGTTTATTAAAGCTGGAGCGGTGTTTGCGCTGGCCGGCGGAATTTTATTGGTGCGTCCGATTGTGCAGATGCCCGCGCTTTCGCGTTTTGCGGACGGCACGGGGCCGGTTTTCGCGGGGAAAATATTTCCATTTTGTTTCATCACCATCGCGTGCGGCGCGGTCAGCGGATTTCATGCGCTGGTTTCTTCAGGCACAACTCCGAAAATGATTATGCGGGAAACGCACGCGCGATTGGTTGGATATGGCGCGATGCTGATGGAATCATTCGTCGGCGTGATGGCGATGGTGGCGGCGTGCGCTCTGCAGCCCGGAGTTTATTTCGCGATGAATAGTCCGCCGGCGATTGTCGGCGGCACGGTGGAATCGGCGGCGCAAACAATTTCCGGATGGGGCTACACGCTCGCACCGCAGACGATGACGGATCTGGCGCACATGGTTGGCGAACAAACTTTGTTGAATCGCACCGGAGGCGCACCTTCGCTGGCCGTGGGAATGGCGCAAATTTTCAGCCATACCATTGGCGGGCCGCATTTGATGGCACTGTGGTATCACTTTGCGATTATGTTTGAGGCGCTTTTTATTTTGACGGTGCTGGACGCAGGTACGCGTGTTGGAAGATTTATGGTGCAGGATATGCTCGGGCACATCAGCCAGCCGCTCGGACGGACTGGCTCATATGGTGGAATTTTATTTTCAAGCGCGCTGATCACCGGCGCGTGGGGATATTTTCTGTATCAGGGCGTGCTGGATCCGCTCGGCGGAATTAATTCGCTTTGGCCGCTTTTCGGAATCGCGAATCAATTGCTGGCGGCGGTGGCGCTGGTGGTGGCCACAACAATTTTGTTGAAGATGGGCAAACGAAAATATTTGTGGGTCACGCTGGGGCCTGCGGTGGCGCTGGTGACAGTCACCATGACGGCCAGCTACCAAAAAATATTCAGCGCCGATCCGCGATTGGGATTTCTTTCCGCAGCGAATCAAATGGCGGCGCGAATTGCGTCCGGCGCGGTTCCTGCGGAGAAAGTGGCTGAAGTCGGGCGGCAAATATTTAATCAACGATTGGATGCGGCGGTTACGGCGGCGCTCGCGCTGATGGTGCTGGTGCTGGTCGTCGAAGCGTTGTTTGAATGGATACGAATTTGGAATAGCGCGACGCCGCCGGTGCTACACGAAGCGCCGTACGTGAAAACGCAATGGGCGGAGGGCGACTGATGCGGCGCGTTATTTATTTGACGAAGTTTCGCGGGCGTCAAATCTGGTGGGCGCTGCGGCAAATTTTCGGCGACGCCGCTTACGAAAATTATCTTCAGAGCGTTCAGCGGCACGAGGCACATGACGGCAAGATCACAAGTCCGCTAACGCGGGACGAGTTTTATCTCGATTCACTGCAACGCCGGTATTCCAAAATTAGCCGTTGCTGCTAGAATATCGATATTCTAGATTGTTCGCAGGGCAACTCAAGATACGACGGACTTGAATTCAAAACTTGAGCGTGACATCCTTATACTGTTCTTGCAATCTTTCTACGAGAGATCATATCAATGACCATTATTCGGCGAATCGGCATTCTTACAGGCGGAGGCGATGTCTCCGGCCTGAATTCCGTAATTAAAAGCGTCGTTTATAAGGCCACGCACATGGGCGCCGAAGTGATTGGCATTCGGCGTGGATGGGAAGGGCTGACGCACATGCGCATTGGCCCTGAGATGGACGAGAATTATATTGTCCCGCTGGACCGCACCAACACACGCGGAATTGACCGCACCGGCGGAACGGTTCTGCACACGTCGCGTACGAATCCACAAAAAATTAAGGCCGCGAATCTTCCCGCGCATCTTTCGGAGCGCGAGCGCAAAACTTACGATCGCGGCGACGGCACATTTGATTTGACGCCCGTTGTGCATCGAAACGTGGAAGCGCTTGGATTGGATCACCTGATCGTGATCGGCGGCGACGACACGCTGAGTTTTGCTCACGTGCTCGATAGCGCCGGCGTTCCGCTGATGGGAATTCCGAAAACGATGGATAACGATGTGCAAGGCACGGAATATTGCATCGGATTTTCTACGGCGATTACGCGCGCCAAAGAATTAGTCACGCGCCAGCGCACAACTCTCGGCTCGCACGAACGCGTCGGCGTATTCCGCATTTTCGGGCGCGACGCCGGATTCACCGCGCTTTATACGGCATGGGTCACATCCGCGCGATGCGTGCTGCCCGAGGTGGAATTCGATTTGGACCGTCTGATACAAATTCTCGTAGATGATCGCGATAGGAATCCCAGCCGCTACGCTTTTGTAATTGCGTCCGAGGGCGCGGTGTGGAAGGGAAGAACCGTCGGCGAATTTGGCGAAGCAGACGCCTATGGCCATCGCAAGAAAACCGATATCGGCCAGGCGATCGCGGAAGAATTTCATCGGCGAACAGGAATTGAAACGCTCAACTCCGACCTCACTTACGATTTGCGAAGCGGCGAAGCAGACGCACTCGATCAAATGGTGGCCATGACGTTTGCAAATTTGGCGATGGATTTAATTCGCGATGGAGTGCATGGAAGATTGATTGCCGTGCAGGACGGAAAATATAC
>DASYNR010000413.1:0-3665 GCA_036008485.1 Candidatus Acidiferrales bacterium
CGGAAGTTCGTTTCACGGTCGGCGGATTTAATGACGTTTTGCGTTCAGCGTCCGTGCTCAAGAAGCCGACCATCGCCCTTAGTAACTGGTATTACGGACGGGCTGGCATGGATCTCCTGAATCAGGCGCAATCTGCGACAATGGATTTTCACGCGATGAAACTTACTCTGAATGAGAAGTAGACCTGAAATCCGCGAAAGCTATCGGAGTAGCAAGAAATGACTTCCAAACTCGTCACCATGCGCGAAGCACTCGCGAATCACGTGCGTTCTGGCACGCACGTTCTGATGGGTGCGCAGCTCGAGCAAATGATTCCTTTCGCCGCCGGTCACGAAATGATCCGCCAGAATTGCAAGAATCTCACGCTCTCCGGCCCAATCTCTGACGCCCTATTCGATCAATTGATCGGCGCGGGTTGTGTGGAAGCCGTGCGTGCCGCGTGGGTCGGCAATGTTTCCGCCGGACTCGGCCACTGTTTTAGCCGCGCGATGAATGATTCGATGCCGCACCCGCTGCACATGGTGGATTATTCCAATTTCACTTTCGCGCTCGGACTCCACGCAGCAGCGCTCGGCGTTCCGTTTTTGCCGACACGCGCCACTCTCGGCAGCGATCTGCTCAAGAAAAATAAGAGCCTCCGCGAATTTCAATCGCCTGTCAGCGACGAAAAACTTGTCGCTGTTACGGCGTTGCATCCGGATGTCGCCATCATTCATGTCCAGCGCGCCGACGAGCAGGGCAACGCGCATCTCTGGGGAAATCTCGGTGTCGCTGTCGATGGTGCGCGCGCCGCCAAATGTGTAATCCTTGTCACGGAAGAGATAGTTACGCCGGAAATCATTTCCTCCGATCCCAATCGCACTCTCATTCCCGGATTCACCGTTGCCGCCGTCGTTCATGAGCCGTTTGGCGCTCACCCCTCTCCCGTGCAAGGATATTACGGACGCGATCACGAATTTTTCGCCGACTATCACACCCAGAGCCGCACCGTCGAAGGATTCGCGGAGTGGATCGATCGCTGGGTGCTTTCAATTTCCGATCGCCGCGACTACATTCGGCAAATCGGTGTCGATCGCATTGCAAATCTCGGCGTTCGTGAGCATGCATATTCCGCGCCCGCTGATTTCGGCTACTGAGCGAAATAAATCGAAGAGGGAATTGTGGACGACATTCAAATTGCGCCGCAGGAATTGAAACAAAAACTCGATCAATCCACCGACGTAATTCTGATAGACGTGCGCGAACCGTGGGAAACGCAACTTGGTGTAATCGCCGGCGCGAAACTTATTCCCCTCAACACAATTCCTGCGAACATGGAAGTTTTCGCGAACGCCGAAGAAGTCATTATCTATTGTCATCACGGAATGCGCAGCTTGAATGCTGCCACATGGCTCCGTTCGCAGGGAGTTGACGGTGCGCGCTCGCTAACCGGTGGCATCGAACGCTGGTCCACCGAAATTGATCCGAAGGTCCCGCGCTACTAGCGCGCCTGTAATCACTAAGAAAAGGAAATTATGGCCAAGCAAAAAATAAAATTCATCAATAAACCAACGTGAACGTCCTGCCGCAAAGCAAGAGGTCTCTTGCTTAAAGAAGGTGTGGATCTGGAATCGCGCGACATGGGGAAAGACCGTCTTTCCTCGGCGGAACTCGAATCACTCATCGGAGATCGTGATTACAAATTATTTCTCAACACGCGCAACGAACTGTACCGCGAACGCAATATGAAGGAACATCCGCCGTCGCGCGCGGAAGCAATTAAAATGATGGCCGCCGAGCCGAATTTAATCCGCCGCCCGATTGTGATTCGCGGAAAAGAAATTCATCTCGGTTGGGACGAAGAAGCGCTAAAGAAATTCATCAAGTAAATTTCTACAGCACCTGGAGCCGATTTGACGCCGCCAATCATTGACATCCACATTCACATTCAGCCGCTGCACATGTTCAAGCCTGAGCCGCTCGCACTCATCAAAAAGGGCCGCAAGGATTACGCCGACGTCGAAAAATATTCCGCCGATCCCAAAGCCTTCCTCGGATTTCTGGATTCGCTCGGTGTCGAACGCGCCGGCCTGATCAACTACGTCGCACCCGATCTGATGGGATTTCATCATTCCGTGAACGACTGGATCGCAAATTACTGTTCCATCGCGCCCGATCGCCTACTCGCCTTCGGCTCCGTTCATCCAAAATATGTTCCCGATGCAGGCGCCGAAGTCGATCGCATCGCGCGCCTGGGAATTCGCGGACTGAAAGTGCATCCGTCCCATCAGGATTATTCGCCGAACTCGTATCGCACCGGCTTCGGCCCGCTCGGCGCCGTTTACGAACGCGCACAGGCTCACGGCATGCCCGTAATGATTCACACCGGCACGTCCATTTTTCCCGGCGCGCGAAATCTTCACGCGCATCCCATGCTCACCGACGACGTCAGCATTGACTATCCAAATCTCGTCGTGATTCTCGCGCACGGCGGCCGTCCGCTGTGGATGAACGAAGCTTTTTTCCTGGTGCGCCGGCACAAAAATATGCACATGGATATTTCCGGCATTCCGCCGCACAAATTGATGGAATACTTTCCGCGCATCGAAGATATCGCCGATAAAGTTTTGTGGGGCACGGACTGGCCCGGCCCCGGTGTTCCGGAAATTCGCGGCAACATCGAAAAATTTATGGCGCTCCCATTATCCGAAGCAACAAAACGCAAAATTCTGTACGATAACGCCGCGCGAATGTTTCCCGTCCGCAAATAAGGAGCACCAAGAATGGAAGTCAAAACTATCGCCGTAATCGGCGCAGGCACCATGGGACGCGGCATCGCCTACGCCGCCGCTTTCGGCGGCTATCGCACAATTCTTGAAGACATCAC
Source organism: Candidatus Acidiferrales bacterium (assembly GCA_036008485.1). Lineage (GTDB taxonomy): Bacteria > Acidobacteriota > Terriglobia > Acidiferrales > UBA7541 > DASTCZ01. The sequence continues at coordinate 2,867 of DASYNR010000413.1, forward strand.
GCAATCCATGCTCGATGCCGGCCTGGACTACATTCGCACTTCGCTCGATGACGCCGTCACGCGCGGCAAACTTACCGCCGACCAGCGCGATCGCGCCGTCGCGCAACTCGGCTCCGCGCATTCCGTCGAAGAAGCCTGCCGCGAAGCCGATATCGTCATCGAAGCCGTTCCCGAAGAAATGGAAATCAAGCTGGAAATTTTCACGCTCCTCGATAAATTCGCCAAACCCGGCGCCATCTTCGCGTCGAACACCTCCTCATTATCCATCACGGAAATGGCCGCCATCACTTGCCGCCCCGAAAAATGCGTTGGCCTGCATTTTTTCAATCCCGTTCCGAAAATGAAATTGCTGGAAGTCGTTCGCGGACTCGAAACTTCCGAAGACACGATTACCACCTGCCGCGAAATCGGCGCGCGGATGGGCAAAGAAGTTGTGGTCGTTCGCGAAGCGCCCGGCTTCATCACCAGCCGCATCAACGCCATGATCGGCAACGAAGCTTTCTTCATGCTCGAAGAAGGAATCGCCACCGCCGCCGATATTGATAAAGCCCTGAAGCTCGGCCTAAATCATCCGATGGGCCCATTTGAATTGGTCGATCTAGTCGGACTCGACGTGCGCCTCTCCATCCTCGAATATCTCCACAAAACTTTGGGCGACAAATACCGTCCCGCGCCTCTCCTGAAGCAATACGTAAAAGCCGGCCGCCTCGGACGCAAATCCGGCCGCGGAGTTTTCGACTATCCCCCCGCAAAATAGATCCGGTTGGGGTCGGCTGCGCTCGCCTGCTGGCTTTTGCCT